>NZ_AMZQ01000017.1 GCF_000313615.1 Campylobacter showae CSUNSWCD
CCGAAGCAAAAGAGCTCCCTTTTGTATCCACCTTTCTCTTTTCTTCGGGAGAGGAAGGGGGTACTACTTACGAAGCGTCGCCCCTTCCTCTCCCAAACCCTCTCCTACCCCACTGCACGTTCAAGGGGTGCGATCGCGCTGTCGCGCCGCACGTTTTTTAAATTTGCGTTTTTGTGGAGTGGATCTCGGTGAGTAAAATTTGACTTCAAATTTGAGCGAATAATGATAAGGCAAAGTATTTTTCTACTTCGCTACGCTCGTAGCTTTTCAAGAAGTTCTAGACGAGGCGCTTTTAAATTTGGCGACGGGAGTTATCATGTAGGTAATGACCGAGCCAAATTTAAAAGCCTCTGCTTGCAGTTGCGACCACAAGGGAAGCAAAGCGAAGTATAGGGCAAAAAGACAAGCCTAAGCTGGTCAAATTTATCAAAGAATAAAAAACCTTAGGCTATAATCCCCCATTTACAAAGGACTTTCTTGCAGGCAAACGGGCTAAATATCCTCATCGCGCTAGCTTTTATCATCTTTACATCGCCCTATTTTTCTAAAATTTTACGCATCCCTATCGCGCCCGTGGAGATTATTTTGGGTTCGGTAGCGGGGTATTTGGGCTTTATCGGGCACAACGAAATGTTTAAAATCGTGAGCGAAGTAGGCTTTTTCTACCTCATGTTTTTAGCCGGCACCGAGGTTGATCTCAAGCTCTTTTTCACGATAGATAAAAAGATCCTAAAAACGGGCGTCATCTACCTGGCGATACTCTACCTGCTCTCGGCGCTACTGACCTTTTCGCTCGATCTAAACCGCCTTTTTATCCTCATCGTACCGCTGATGGCCGTGGGCATGATATTTACGCTGTTTAAAGAGTACGGCAAAAACGAGGAGTGGCTAAATATCGGCATGCTAATCGCCTCGATCGGCGAGGTCGTGAGTATCACGCTGCTAACCTTCGTCGGCGCGTATATGAAATTTGGCGCGGGTAGCGAGCTGGCGTTTTCGATCATATATTTGAGTGGATTTTTAGCCGCGGCGGTGATCGGGTACAAGACGCTAAATGTGCTGTTTTGGTGGTATCCGCAGCTGCGCGTCATCCTGATGCCCCACTACGACAACTCCGAAAAAGACATACGCCTGTGTATGGCGCTGTTTTTTGGCATCATCGCGCTTATGCTTTATTTAAATTTAGAGATCGCGTTTGGCGCGTTTGTGGCGGGGACGTTTATCGCGACATTTTTCGATCACAAAAAAGACCTCCCGCACAAGCTTGCCAGCTTTGGCTTTGGCTTTTTGGTGCCGACATTTTTCGTGCATATCGGCTCGACGTTTAAGCTTAACGCCTTTATGATAGACGGAGTCGTGCGCGACGCGGCGCTGATAACTGGCATCATGATAGGCTTTAGGCTGGCGGCTAGTACGGTGTTTTTAAACATCCTAGGGCTAAAAAATACCGTGCTTTTCGCGCTCTCGCACTCGATGCCACTGACGCTTCTCATCGCCGTTGCTACCATAGCCTACAAATCAGGCGGTATAGACGAAAATTTTTACTTCTCTTTCATACTAGCGAGTCTAACTCAGGCTATAATAGTCACGATAAGTATTAAAATTTTAATGAGCGTAAAATCAAATTTACAAAGGAGCTAAGATGAGCGATACGGTTACACTAACCGACAACAGAAACGGCAAAAGTTATGACTTTCCGATACTTCACGGTACCATGGGGCCCGACGTCATCGACATCTCGACCTTTTTTAGCGATACGGGGATGTTTACGTTTGACCGCGGCTACAGCTCGACGGCGATGTGCCGCTCTAGCATCACTTATATCGACGGGTTAAAAGGCGAGTTGATGTACCGCGGCTACGATATCGCGTATCTAGCGGAAAATAAAACCTTCATCGACGTGGCGTATCTGCTGCTAAATAAAGAGCTGCCAAACGAAAAGCAGTACGACGAATTTAAACTCGAGCTTAAAAAACGCAGCTTCATCCACGAGGGCATGATGAAGCTCTTTGACGCATTTCCCGATAAGGCGCACCCGATGGCGATCTTGCAGGCGGCGGTTGCTGCGCTTTCTGCGTTTTACTTCGATCACCTAAACATGGATAAGCCCGAGGAATACCACGAGATGGCGATGCGAATAATCGCCAAAATACCGACCATAGCGGCATTTTCTTATAGATTTTCACGCGGGTTGCCGATCATTTATCCAAATTTGGACCGCGGCTTTACAGAAAATTTCCTCTACATGATGAGGAGCTACCCGTACGAGCACGTAAATTTGCGCCCGATCGAGGTCAAGGCTCTTGATACGGTCTTTATGCTACACGCCGATCACGAGCAAAACGCCTCCACGACGACCGTGCGCACCGTAGGCTCGACCCACGCGCACCCGTATGCGTGTATAGCTGCTGGTATCGGAGCGCTATGGGGCTGGGCTCACGGCGGCGCAAACGAGGGCGTCATCCGCCAGCTAGAGCAGATCGGCTCGGTCGAAAACGTCGATAAATACATCGCCCGCGCCAAAGACAAAAACGATCCGTTTAGGCTGATGGGCTTTGGTCACCGCGTGTATAAAAACTTCGATCCGCGCGCAAAGGTGTTAAAATCCATGTGCGATAAGCTGTTTGACGAGATCGGCATAAACAGCGAGCTTCTAAAAATCGCCAAAAAGGTCGAGGAGATCGCGCTAAACGACGAGTATTTCATCTCGCGCAACCTCTATCCGAACGTCGATTTTTACTCGGGGCTGATTTTAAAAGCGCTTAGCATACCAAACGATATGTTTGCGGTTATCTTCGTCATCGGCAGGATTCCTGGCTGGATCAGCCAATGGATAGAGCTAAAAGAGCAGGAGAGTATAAAGATCGTGAGGCCAAGGCAGTTGTACGTGGGCGAGACGAACAGAACGCCGAAATAGCGCGTTGTCTCACGGGTATCTTTGCTTGATTTTGTAAAATTTTCGCTCCGCAGGCTACATTGCCTAGCGTGCGCTCAAATTTTACTTCAAAGCAAGCAAATCTACTCCGCGATACATCCGCTTATCGATTTGCGTTCAAATTTGAAGTCAAATTTATAAATTTAACTCCATCAAAATTTACGAAACTCGCGACGCTTTGCGGTAGCAAAGCAGTGTCGGCACATCTAACGTGCAGTGGGGTTGGTGGGGGGGGG
>NZ_AMZQ01000018.1 GCF_000313615.1 Campylobacter showae CSUNSWCD
GGTGGGGGGGCGACGCTTCGTAAGTAGAAACCCCTTCCGCCTCCCAAGAAAAAGAAAAAACTTAAAATTGTAAAGAAGCTAAAATTTAGCGAAGGTAAGTCATGCAATCTATCGAGTTAAATTTTTACTAGCTTCATTAAAGGCGCGCAAGAGACAAGCCGCTAAAAAAGAAACCAAAATGCAAAATTTAAACGAACTATTACGCTTAGCCAAGCTTGCGGCTACAAAAGCAGGCAACGAGATAATGAAATTTTACGCCCACAAGGGCTTTGACGACGAGATTTTAGCAGCTCGCTCGACTTTACCAGAAAGTGCATTTAGCCAAAACGGCCTGGATTTTGAGGTAAATTTAAAAACCGATCATTCGCCCGTGACCTCGGCCGATCTTGCGGCAAACGCCGCGATATTTGAAACGCTAAAAAGCTCGCAAATCCCGATCTGCTCGGAGGAAAAGATTCTGGGCGAGTCTGCGCGGACCTTTTGGCTCATCGACCCGCTAGACGGCACGAAGGATTTTATCGAAGGTAGCGGCGAGTTTTGCGTCTGTATCGCGCTCATAGAGGACGGTCGCCCGGTTCTTGGCGTTATCTACGTGCCCGTTACCGGCGAAATTTATAGCGCAGCAAAGGGCGAGCCAACGCAAAAAGAGCTTTATAAAAACGGCTCATTTATCCCGCAAATTTTAGCCGTAAACGAGAGAGCGCCGCAAACGATAATCAGCGGCAAACGCGGCAAAAACGTAACGGCGGGCAAGCTCGCGACCGCTCTAAATTTTGACATCGCGCGGCTAAGCTCGGCGATCAAATACTGCCGCATCGCCGAAAACCTCGCGGGCGCATACATGCGCTACTCGCCAAGCTCTATATGGGACAACGCCGCGGGCGAGATGATCGCTGCGGGCGCGGGCGCAAAGATGATCGATCTAGCAACGCTAAAAGCGCCGATCTACGATGCCGCCTCGCTAAAAAACAACGAATTTATCGTCATCGCAAAGGATTTTTTAGACCGCGAGGATGAAATTTTACGAGCGATAAAGCAGATAAATTTATAAACCAAAAGGCGACTCGCCGCCACGAGAACGCCGCTGTTTTTGGCGATGCCTTGCAAATTTGGACAGCTAAAATTTGACGACAAAAACCGCCGAATTTACCTTTTTTTCGCGAATTTTTCGGCGAGCAAACCCTTAAATGCTAGCTAAAATTTAATCACCGACCGTAAAATCAGCAATTTTCCAGCCGAAAAAAGTCAAATTTAGCCGTAAGGCAAAATTTAAATCCTCGTTAGCTCGCTTCTAGGACTAGCCTGCAGATCAAGCCCCGCAAACTCGCCGCGCAGGTACTTTTCGCGTCCCGCGCGCGCGATCATCGCGGCGTTATCGGAGCAAAACTCCAGCGGCGCACAGATGAGCTCGCAGCCGTATTTCTCGCATAAAGCCTTTAGGCGAGAGCGCAGATTTAGATTCGCGCTCGCTCCGCCCACGACGCCGAAACGCTCAAATTTACGCTGGGCAAAGATCTTTTCTAGCTTGTTTAAGATGTGCTTGCAAGCCGTATTTTCAAAGGCAAAGCAGATGTCGGCAACATCCTGCGCGCCGAGATTTCCGCTTTCGGCGAGCCTTTGGGTTTCGACGCGAACCTGATTTTTTAGCCCCGAGAAGCTATACGCCGTGCGCGCATCGCCCAGCAGCGGCACGGTAAATTTAAACCTCTCACGCCCGCTTTTTGCCGCCTTTTCGACCGCTACGCCGCCAGGATACCCCAGCCCCAGCATCTTTGCGACCTTGTCAAAGCTCTCGCCGAAGCTATCGTCCATCGTCGCGGCTAGCACGCTCACTGCCCCGTCCGCGCCGATATCTAGCGCCATCGTGTGCCCGCCGCTAACGAGCAGTACGCCCGCAGGCAGCCGCGCCTCCTGCGACAAAAACAGCGAATACACGTGCCCGGCGAGGTGATTTACCGCGATTAACGGCACGCGCAGCGACGAGGCGAGCGCCTTTGCCATCGCGACGCCACCAACTAGGCTTACGGAGAGTCCCGGCTCGTTCGTGACGGCGACGGCTTTTACGCAGGGTAGCTCGGGTTTGATCTGCTCTAAAATTTTAGGCAGCGCAGCCGTATGCAAGCGTGCGGCCAGCTCCGGTACCACTCCGCCAAATGCGCAGTGCTCGGCATCCTGCGATATTTTTTTATGAAATTTTAGCTCCAAGGTCTCGATGTCAAGTAGTGCTACCGAGCTATCGTCGCAGCTGCTTTCTATACCCAAAATCAACCCGCCCGCACTGCCATGTTGTAAATTTTCGCTCATTTTATTGATTTTCCTTTTTTAGCGCATTTTACCGCTTTTTGCTTTCGCGGTTATAAATTCGCCCCGCTTCTTAGCAAAGGTGGTAAAATACGCGCGCAAATCGCTTGCCCTAAATTTACGACGAAACCAAATTTGACGCACCGAGACCCGCACTGCAAAAATGCTAAATTTGGTTTAGTTAAATTTGGCGTTGTGCATTAAATTTAATCTTTCTTGTTAAGGGGGAAGGGGCTTGAATTACGCTCTGCTTTGCAGTTGCGAGGCAACGCCGAAGCAAAAGAGCTCCCTTCCCCCTTAACGATCCCCTATCCCCCTACGACGTTAGAAGTTGATGCACTGCGTGCAGGTTTAAATTTGACGCTTGCGCGTCGCAGATTTTAAATTTGCATTTTTAGGGTACAGGTCTCGGCGACTCAAATTTACAAATTTGAACATGAAACGATAAGGCGAAGTATTTTTGCGTTTAGACGAGGCGGAAACGACGGAGGCGAGGGAGCGGACTAGTCGTCCGTGACCGAAGCCGACCGAGTTTCCAACGACGTATAAACCAAAAAGACAAGCTGAAAAAAGCTAAATTTTCAGCCCGTTTTCGTACCAATCTATCTTTCTAGTTAAATACATCACCAGCGCAATCACCGCAAATATCATAACGCTGCCCATCAAAAGCGCGTAGTCCTCGGACTGCAAGATACCGTAGAGCAAGCAGTAGCTAACCCCGTGTACGAGCGCTATAAACACGCCCCATTTGCGCGCCCGAAAGATTGCCGAACCGTAGAAAAGTATCGTCGCGCACACGGCTGCGGCCGCGATGAGATAACTAGCTAGGAAGCTAATATGCTCGGAAAACGAGAGCACGAGCAGGTAAAATAGCACATCGGCGGCTCCGATGAGTAGGTACTGGATCGGGTGAATGCGGACGCGGCTGTAAATTTCGCACAAAAAGATCGCCAAAAACGGCACCGCTAAAAACAAAATCGCATAGGTCACGCAGCGTGCGATGAGCGAGTAGTTGTTTACGGGACTGATGAAGCTAGCCTCGACGCCCTCTAGCCCCATCTCGCGCCTGCCGTCCATGATCCACGCCTGCGGAACGCCGGTGCTAAGGCCCGAAATCTCCCACTGCGCGTTAAAGCCGCTGCTGGTAACTTCGCGCGATTTAGGCAGCCAGCCGCCGCTAAAAGACGGCGAGCTCCACGAGGATTTTACGTCAAATTTATTATCCTGCCCCACAGGGACAAAGCTCGCGCTCTGCCCGCCCTGCATAGATAGCACGCCCGCTAGCTCAAAGCCGCCGTTTGCTAAATTTGCAGGTAGTTTGTAGTGGACGCTTTGGGTAAAGGGCGAGTATTTAGGCGGCGCAAAAGACTGCGCGAGTTCTTGGCCGTTTGCTTTTAGCGCGGGAAACGCGGTAAAGGTCTTTTTGCTGCCTACGCCTAAAATCAGCGTCGCCTCGCTTAGCAAAACGTCGCTTTCCGCGATATTTAGCTGCTCGAAATTTAGCGGCGCAAATTTTGCTTTTAGCGCGACGTCGCCGTTAAAAACGGGCACGCTAAAGATACCGCGCTTTAGATACTGCGGATTTAGCTGGGTCGATAGCTCGTATGACTGCGGCGCTATCATGATCTGCTCGGTTGTCTGCGATACCGCCGCTACGCCGTTTTCGTTGTAGATCGCCGTTTGCTTTTTATACGGCACTGAGATCAAAACGCCCTCGATCCTAAGCTCTCCGCCGACGGGCTGCATGATGGACTCCTCGGCGCTTTGCTTGACGTAGGCGCGGTCAGAGATCATCGAACTGATGAAACCTAGCGGGATAAGCAGCAGCAAAAGCAGGACGAAAATGATGACGGGTTTCGTCCAAAAGCCGCCCCTGACGCTATCCATGATTTTGTTTTCCATTGGATTTCCTTTTGATTTTTTTCACTGCAATTTTAACTAGAAATCGTAATAAATCGGTAAGAAAGGTTGTAAATTTAGAGCAAATTTGACGGCAAATTTAGCCGCGTCGCAAGCTGCGCTTTCTAAAGTAGCTATAAATCCAAGCTCCAAGCACCAAAATAGCCGCGAGGCAATACATATAAAAGGCCGCGCCGTTTTCATACTCCACGTCCTGCGCATAAAAACGGGCTGCGACATCTCTGGGTTTCGCGCCGCCTCGTCCGCGATCTGCGACATCACCTCATCGTCATGCACGTCTAGCGTGATCTTTCGCAGATCGATGAAATTCGTCCGCTTATCCAGATGCCTGCCGCTGCGACCCGTGACGTAAACGCTATGCGAGTAAAAATTTAGATAATAAAATCCCGCGTCGTCCTTAAAAAGCCTTTCCGAGATCTGCCGCACGGCGCCTTTAAACGGATTGTCGCCCGCCCTTTTTAGCGCACTTAGCGAGCTGGCGTCTGCGCCAAATTTATAATAAACGTACCAAAATGCGTCTTTGAGCCAGCCCTCGATACCGCTGCCGCGCGGACGATTTAAAATTTTATCCTTGCTTAGATAAAATATGCCGTTTTTGCTCGCAAACAGCATGTATTCCTGATGCCCGCTCTTAAAATTTAGCGGCGTATAGGGCTCGTTTGCAGCATCAAATCTCCCGCCGCCCTTATAAACGCTACGTCCGTAGCGGGATCAAAAAGAAACTCTATGCCCGCGTTTGGTTCCATCAGATACATCTGCTCGCTAGGGGTGAAATTTAGCCTCTCTCCGCCTTTATAGACGCTGCGTCCGTCACTCAGCCACCGATCGACCGGGCGAAAGTGCGCGGGCAGCTCGGGGCCGTCTTCGTATATGATTTTTCGCCTTATCTGTTTTAGGTTTTTTACGTCCGCACCCGCTAAAATTTTACCCTCGTAAAATACCCGCTCGCCGTCCGTGGCGACGTAAGGGCTATCCGTCAGCGGCGAGATGGGCGCGCTAGTATCGAGCCTAGCGTAGGGATAGTTGTACTCCTGCGGCCACTTTGAAAGCCCAAAGGCATGGAAAAATACCTTGTAAATGTAGCTTATCGCGCCGCCCGTGCGCTGGGTTACGTCCGAGCAGAAGTAGCTCACGCGCCCGTCGCTGTAGTATCGTGCGCCGATCTTTTACGTGCGGGCGGGATCGAGCCCCGACATCTTTCGAGCGCCGCAAAATACGCTACTAACGTCCATGCCGACGTTTGTGTAGGAGTATCTGCCGGTATCAAGCGCGCGAAAGCTCGCCGCGTCCGTACCGACCTCTAGCTCGTAGGGAGCGAGATTCAAAGAGTGTAGGTAAATTTTGCCGCCGATATTGTAGTAACCCCCCGATCTTTTGCGCGTCCGCCGGTAGCTCGCGCGAGCTGTCATACACCGATAGCTCATAGATAAAAACGAGTGAGACGAAGAGCGGCACGAAAAGTACCGCAAAGAGCAGCCTTAGCGCCTTTTTATAAAATTTGCTTAAACTATCTGCCTTTTTCATAAGGCAATTATATATCTTGCTAGTTTAAAACGTTAGAAATTTAAAAGCGTTTGCGGGGAAATTTTAAAATTTAGAGTGTGTTTTTACGAGGCGATACGAACGCAAAATTTAAATATTTCGAAGCCAAATTTACGCCAAAATGCGGAGCGAATTTAACCAAAAATCACACATATCCGCACGGAAAATTTAAGCAAGACGAGCAAAAAACTCGCCCAAATTTGACGCCCAAAAGCGGCGGGTAAATTTAAAGCTCATCAAATTTGACGACGAAGCTCAAATTTACCCGCAACCGCGCGAAACGACTCAAGTTCCGCGTAAATTTAACTTAGTACCCGTCAAAATGCTTGGTCTTCGGTAGCACCAAATTTAGCGTGATGCCGATGAGCGCGCCAAGTCCCACGCCGCTAAAGCTCATAGCGCCAAAATCCAGCACCATGCCGCCGATCGCGCAGACGAAGATGAGCGCGACGATGATCATATTGCGCGGCTCGGCCAGATCCACGCCGTTTTTTATGAGAGTCTCCATGCCCACGCTTGCGATGATACCAAAAAGCAGCAGCATGATGCCTCCGATGACGGGAGCGGGGATCGTGGAGAGCACGGCGCCGAGCTTACCCACGAAGGCTAGCAGTATCGCAGCAAGCGCGGCAAAGGTCATGATGGCGGGATTGTAGGCTTTCGTGATGCTGACCGCGCCCGTGACCTCGGAGTAGGTGGTGTTCGGCGGTCCGCCAAAGCAGCCTGCTAACGACGTCGCAAGCCCATCGCCTAGAAGCGTGCTTTTAAGCCCAGGGTTTTTGAGGAAATTTTCCTTCGTGACGTTGCTGATGGCAAGCATATCGCCGATGTGCTCGATCGCGGGCGCGATAGCGATAGGCACCATGTAGATCACCGCTTCGAGCTTAAAAACCGGCGCGGTGAAATTTGGCAGCGCAAACCACGGCGCATTTAGAATCGGCGTAAAATCCACGATCCCGACAAATAGCGACGCGCAGTATCCCGCTGCAATGCCGCAAAGTATCGGCACTAGGCGCAGCATACCGCGACCAAACATCATCACGACGATAACCGCCGAAAGCGAGATGAGCGCGATGGTAAGCGACTGCCCTTGCGTGTAAAGCGCCTCCTTGCCCTTGCCCATGACCATATTTACGGCCGCGGGCGAGAGGATGAGGCCGATCGTCATGATGACGGGGCCCACGACCACGGGCGGTAAAATTTTATGCAAAAATCCCTCGCCTTTGAGCCTAATGAGCAGGCTCAAAACCACGTAAAAAAGCCCCGCCGCGATCACCCCGCTCATCGTCGCAGCGATGCCCCACTCCTTCACGCCAAAGCTTAGCGGCGCGATGAACGCAAAGCTAGACGCGAGAAAGATCGGCGGGACGTTTTTGCGCGTGATGAGCTGAAACAGCAGCGTGCCGATACCCGCCGTAAACAGCGCCACGGACGTATCAAGCCCCGTCAAAATCGGCACGAGCACGAGCGCGCCAAACGCGACGAATAAAAACTGCACGCCGACCAGAGCGTCTTTTAGTCTAAGATTATAGCCTTCGTATTTTTCCATTTTTCCTCTTTTTATTTTACGGCTTATTTTTTCACTCTTGAAATTTCTAGCATTTGTTTTGTTTTACAGCCAAATTTAAACTCGGCGCGATTTAAAAATTCGTGAAATTATAACATATCGGCGACGATTACGGCGACGAAAATGCACCGTTTTAAGCAAATTTTTCGAGCGAATTTTAAATTTACTCGCCCAGACCTGTATCTTTAAGGTGCTAAATTTGGTTTAGTTAAATTTGGTGTTTCAAGTCGAGCTTCCTTGCGTAAAAAACAACCGTTTGAGGTTGTTTTTTACTTTATTGTAAAGGGGGTGGGGGCTTGAATGGCGCTCTGCCCTGCAGCTCTCAAAGAGAGTGCAAGCACAAGGCGAGGCAAAGCCGAAGCAAAAGAGCTCCCCACCCCCTTTAATCCACCTCCCCCTACAACGCTTTTCTTCGTAGGGGCAACTTGTTGCCATTTCGTAACGAGCGAAGCGGTCTCAAGCAAAGCGACGGTAGCCAACGCAGTGAAGCTAAAGTTAAGGGTGGCGACACTGCTTTGCTCGCGCAAAGCGTCGCAAATTTTGTAAATTTTGATAGAGTTAAATTTATAAATTTGTAAATTTGACTTCAAATTTAAGCGTAAAACGATAAGGCGAAGTATTTTGAGATGATTTTTGGGGTTTTGACGTTAAAATTTGACGAAGATAAGGCATGTAGCTTACCCAGTCAAATTTTAACAAAATCCACAAAAAGCACTCAAAAGACAAGCCGCTATTTCAGCGACTTTTCCGCCCACGCTCTCACTTCCGCATCCACCTCAAAGATCCTACTCTCGCTCTCAATCTTCTCGTCTCCAAACCTCTTTGCTGCGGCTAAAACCGTTCGCGAGATGTCCAAAAACCCGCATTCGCCGCGCAAAAATTTATATACGGCGACTTCGTTTGCGGCGTTGATAGCGACGCCAAGATCGGGGTTTTGCAAAGCTTGGTCTTTTAGCGAAAAGATAGGATATTTTTTCAAATTTATCTCGCCGAATTTTATGCTTTTTAGAGTTTTTAGATCCAAATTCGGCACGATTTGCACATCGGCGGCGTTCAAATTTAGCGCTCCGTCCTCGCCCAAAATCGCATGCGCGATAGCTAAAATCATATCGGTTTTGGATAGATGCGCCGTAGTCGAACCGTCGGCAAACTCCACCAGCGCGTGCACCGTGGACGTGCGCTCGATGAGCGCCTCGATATCCCGCACGCCGTAGAGCCAAAAGGCCTCCAGCACCTCAAAAAGTTTGTTCGCCATCGTCGCGCTGTCGATCGTGATCTTTGCGCCCATGCTCCAGTTGGGGTGCTTTAGCGCGTCTGCGGCGCGGGCGTCCTTTAGGGCTTTTAGCGGGGTTTTATAAAAGGCGCCGCCTGAGGCCGTGATGACGAGCCTAGCGACCGGGGTTTTATTCGCGAGCAAAAATTTAAGCCCGAAATGCTCGCTATCTATGGGATTTATCGCGCCCCTGTCTAAAAATTTGCCGCCCGCGACGAGGCTTTCTTTATTTGCAAGCGCTAGCTTTTTGCCTAGCTTTTGCGCGGTTAAGCTCGGAGCCAGCCCAGCAAAGCCCACCAGAGAGTTTACGACGCGCTCGCTCTCGCACTCTTTTAGCATATCGCAAATGCCCTGCGCGCCTGCAAAAACGCGTTTGTGTTTTACGAATTTAGCAAATTTGGGTTCGGCGATGCAGACGAATTTGGGCTTAAATTCGGCGATTTGCTCGTTTAAAAGCTCGTAGTTTGACGCACAGCTCATAGCCTCGACGCTAAGGCCGAATTTACGGGCCAAATTTAAAGTATTCGTCCCGATCGAGCCCGTCGAGCCCAGCACTACCACGATAGCGTCCAGAGCATCGCCGCGACGCCGAACAGATAGCCGTCGACGCGGTCAAGCATGCCGCCGTGGCCGGGCAGCAGCGTGCCGCTATCTTTGACGCCCGCGCGGCGCTTTAAGTAGCTCTCGAAAAGATCGCCCCAAACGCCGAAAACCGCAACCAAAAACGCCGTGATGAGGCTGTGCCAAAAGCTATCGGTCAGCACCCAGCCAAAGCCCGCACCAAAAACCGTAGCCACGACGATACCGCCCGCGACGCCCTCCCAGGTTTTATTAGGCGAAGTCTCGCTAAAGGCGTGCTTGCCGCAAAATTTGCCGACGAAAAACGCCCCGCTATCGCACGCCACGACCGTTAAAATCAGCCACGCCAAGTAGCCCACGCCGTACTGCGAGTAAAGCATCCAGATGAGAAAAATCGGCGTCATCGGATACAAAAACGGTAGCGCGGGCGTTAGGTTTTCGCTCTTAAAATGCGCGAGAAAACTAACCACGATCAAAACCGCTAAAATAGCGATAAATACGGGGTTTGAAAATGGAGTAAGCAGGTAAAAAATAATCGCTATGAGCGCAAGAGAGCCGCCCTGCAGGCCGTAGAGCTTTTGCGCTTCGCCAAAGGCCGTATAAAGCACGAAGCCCAAAATGGCGAAATTTAACAGATAACTATCGACGAAAAAGATGACCAAAACCGCCACAAATAGCGCGACGCCGGTGATTATACGCGTTTTCATGATTTTTCCTTTTTTGAGTAATAATTGTATAAAATTTTTGCTTAAAAGCGCCGAAATTTGAGGCAAATTTGCGTTTGCACACTCGCTTTAATCGGTAGTTAAATTTGATAATTTATTTTTGCCTGAAACGGACGGCAAATTTGACGATTTTTGCCAAATTTTACTCTCGTCCAAAAACGATCTGTCAAATTAAAAGCAAATAAAATTTGCTCGCACCCTTGCCTTAGGCGGCGCCGACTAATGCTCGGCGCGTTTGCATATTTGGCTGCTATGCACCGCCTTTTCCTCGTCGGATACCTCGGACGCCAAATTTACGCCCAAAACGAGCCCGCTTATTACGCTTTAAATTTTACGTTCACGATATTAAAACGATGAAAGCTCAAATTTGCGCAGAAAACGGATCAAATTTAAAGTCAAATTTGAGCGGGAAAACTTAAATTTTAAGATCAAGATGCTGAAATACGGGCGACGCTTGCGGGAAGTCGTTAGCCGCGACGTAATCCTCCGAGTTTTCATCGCCGTCAGAGTCGGAGTTTTCGCCGTTTTGCTCCGAGACGAGCTCGCCCTGCTCCTGCCTGCCCTTTTGTTTTTCGTGCTCGTTTTTGGGGTCGATTTTGTAGGTTTCCTCGGTCGGTCGCACCTCGGAGACCTCCTGTTTTTCGTCGCTTGCTAGCGATGCGGCGGCGAGATTTTGCAGGTCAAATCTACTTTGGACGTCGGCGACCTTGTTTGAGACCATATTTACGTTTTGATTGATAAAAATCGTGTTGCCAATGGGTGTTACAGCCATTTTCGCCTCCTATTTTAGTCGTGCTTTGTTACTAATATCGTCTTAAAATTAATATAATTTACATTTGCGCCGCTCGTAATTTTGACGTTGTTACGTTTGGTAAAATCAACCTCGTACGTCCCGCCGCCTTTGACGCTAAAATTTACGCAAATTTTCGCCGCAAATCTCAAAATTTCCTCGCTGGGAGCGCTTTTTGCGGTTTTAATGATGACGTGCGCGGACGGCATATCTTTTAGGTGCATCCAGATGTCATCTTTTTTGGAGTTTTTTAGCAGCCAAATGTTACCCTTTTCGTTGCGTCCGATGCTGATTTTATAGCCCTCGACATAAAAATCCTCGACGTTTTGATTTTGCTCTTTTTGCTTTGCGGCGCGGGATTTTTTAGGCGATAGGATCTCTAGCTCTTCTGCACTTTTAGCTTCGTTTACGAGTGTTTTTAAATTTGATAAAAACTCGAGCTTTTCGGTCAAATTTTGCCGCTCAATGACTAAGCCCGCCGCCTTTTGCTTTAGCCTTTTTGCCTTGGCAAACATCGTGTTTGCAGCGATTTTGGGGCTATCATCCAGCACTAGCCGCACCTCGCCTCGCTCGAAATCATTTAGCGTTACCTCGCGCTCGTAGCCCCTTAACGCATGCAAATTTGATAGAATGAGCCCCGCGTTTTTGCTTAAAATTTCGCTTTGCGCATTTAAATCCGCTTCATTTTCAAGCCCTGCTAAAATTTCTCTTAAATTTTGCATTTTTCGCTCTATCGCGGCCGATTTTACGGCGCGCAGATTTTCTAGCTTCGCGTTATTTACGCGCTTAAATTCCTCGCTAAAATACCGCGCAAAATCGGTTATCGGCGGCGTTTCTTGCTCTTTTATCGTAGCCGGCGGCAGCTCAAGTAGCTCGCGCCCCGGTTTTATCACGCGAAAATTATTATCTATGTGCCGCAAAGCCTCGACGATGACGCCCTTTTCGTCCGTGATGATCGCGTTGGTAAAGCGCCCCGTAAACTCCAAAAACAGGCTTGAGGCCAGACTCTTATACGAGCCTTGGAATTCGCACTCCAGCTTTAAAATTCTATTTCCCTCGGGCACGCTTAAATTTAAAATTTTAGCCCCCCAAAAACGCTTTTTAAGCGCGACGTCAAAGGGTGCTTTGTACTCTTTGACGTTTAGAAAATCGGGATTTGCATAGATCGCGGAGTCAGACTTGCTAAGGTCGAAAAACAACCCGAGCTCGCCGTCGAATTCGATAAATATCGCCATATCGCCCGCGCGTCTGATTGCGGTTATTTTTTTAAATTTGCCTAGAAAAGATTGTATTTGTTTTAAATTTGCGTATTTCATAGCCGAAATTATAGCCTAATATCGAGTCAAATTTTAATCGCAAGAATAACATAATGATAATGCATTTTAAAACGGAGAAAAATAAATGAACAAATTTAGCCTAAGTTTAGCGGCCTCGTCGCTGCTTTTAACTCAAATTTTCGCTGCCGACGTCGCGCTGCAAGGCGCCAAAGTTAGCGAGAGCGCGAACTATCCGCTTTGCGCTCAAATTTAAAATCTCCCATAACTCTCTTTTTATCCATTTTTCGCTAAAATCGCTAAATTTTAAAAACACGCGGCATCCGCAAAAAAAGGAAATTTATGCAAAACTCAAAGCAAACCATCACCGAAAAGATTTTCAGCGAGCACGTAGGACGCGAGGTTTTCGCGGGCGAGATCATCGAGAGCGACATCGATATGGTCATCGGCAACGACATCACGACTCCGATCTCCATCAAGCAGTTTGAGCGCAGCGGCGCGACGAAGCTAGCTAATCCAGACGGCTTTAGCGTCGTGATGGACCACTACATCCCGGCAAAAGATATCCTAAGCGCCAACCAAGCCAAAATCAGCCGCGATTTTGCGTATAAGCACGATTTGAAAAATTATTTCGACGAAAAAGACATGGGCATCGAGCACGCGCTTTTGCCGGAAAAAGGGCTCGTGGTGCCGGGCGATGTCATCATCGGCGCCGATAGCCACACCTGTACCCACGGCGCGCTGGGTGCGTTTGCTACGGGCATGGGTAGCACCGACCTAGCCTACGCGATGATAACGGGCAAAAACTGGTTCAAAGTGCCGCCGACTATCAAAGTGATCTTTCGCGGCAAGCTAGACCGCCACGTCTACGGCAAGGACCTCATCCTAGAAATCATCCGCCGCATCGGCGTGGACGGCGCGCTGTATAAGGCGCTGGAGTTTACGGGCGAGACGATAGAGAACCTCGATATGGACGGGCGATTTAGCATGTGCAACATGGCGATCGAGGCCGGCGGTAAAAGCGGTATCATCGCGGTCGATGAAACCACGAAAGAGTTTTTAAAAGGCAAAAATTTGCGCGCCGAGCCGAAGCTGCACTACTCCGACGAGGGCGCAAACTACGAGCAAATTTTAGAAATCGACGTTAGCAAGCTCGATCCCGTGATCGCCTATCCGTTTCTACCTAGCAACGGCAAGAGCGTGCGCGAGGCCGTCAGAGACAATATCGCTATCGATCAGGCCTTTATCGGCAGCTGCACGAACGGCCGCCTAAGCGATCTGCGCATCGCGGCTGAAATCCTAAAAGGTCGCAAGGTAGCGCGCAAAACCCGCCTCATCATCACGCCTGCGACGCAAAAGATCGCCCTGCAAGCGCAAAAAGAGGGGCTGATGGATATTTTCGCGGAAGCGGGTGCGGTCGTGAGCAATCCAACCTGCGGCGCGTGCCTGGGCGGATATATGGGGATTTTGGGCGTTGGGGAACGCTGCGTGAGCACGACAAATAGAAACTTCGTCGGCCGTATGGGAGATCGCACGAGCGAGGTGTATCTGGCAAACTCTGCCGTCGCCGCAGCGAGTGCCGTCGCAGGCAAGATAGCCGATCCGCGCGATCTTTAAAATTTGACGGCTTGTCTTTTGAGCGCTTTTTACGGAGCTGGCTAAAATTTAGCTCGGCAGACTATATGTCTAGCCTACGCTAAATTTTACCTGCGCAACCCCAAAAATCATCTCAAAATACTTCGCCTTATCATTGTTGCGTTCAAATTTGAAGCTAAATTTGCAAATTTCAGCTTCAAATTTTACCCACCGAGACCCGCATCTTGAAAATGCTAAATTTAAAATCTGTGACGCGGCAGCGCCAAATAAACCTGCACGCAGTGCAGCAACCTCTCACGTGCAGTGGGGTTGGTGGGGCTTTCTGCGTCGCTGCGCTAGCAGCTGCAAGCAGACGGGAGAGGAAGGGGCGACGCTTCGTAAGTAGGTCTGCTCGCAGTTACGAGCCGCAGGCGAAGTAAAGCCCCTTCCGCCTCCCAAGAAAAAGAGAAAGGTGGGTACAAAAGGAAGCTCTTTTGCTTCAGCTACGCTTCGCCTTGTGCTTGCACTCTCTTTGAGAGCTGCTAGCAGAGCGCAATTCAAGCCCTCCCCTTAACAAGAAAATCAAGATATTAAAAATACGGCAAAACAGTGCAGAAAATTTGCATTCAAATTTGAGTTTGCAAAACCCGAGCCAAAAGCATCAAATTTAACTTCTCCGTATCGGCAAATTTAGCGGCTTTTATCCTTTAAAACGCCGTTATCGTCGCCAAAAGCCCAAAAATTATCCCAGGCAAATTTGCAGCCGCTAGCGGATAGTCTTTTTTAGCTTTTAGCAGGCCGTAGCTAGTCCAGATCGTGCAGTTTATCGCTGCGGCTAGAGGCTGGATAAAAGGCGTTTTGTTGCCTTCAAGATTGCCCATTATCTGCGGGATATAAGAAATATACATGATAACCGACAGACACGTGCCTATCCAGCCTAAAATTTGCAAGTTTTTCTCGCTCATTTTTTTATCCTTTAAAATAAAATCCACATTATACTACTTTTTCGTGCAACGACGCGAAATTTTATCTTGCCTGCCGCCGCGTTTTAATCGCCGAGCTAGGTCAGATTTAGTAAAATGTAGCCTAATTTAAAGGAGAGCAAATGGCTTACGTGACCTACGACAAGGCAAAATGGCACTGGGGCGCGAAAAATGCGCCGACCGATATCCCGCAGGAAAACGGCGCGACGCACATCGCGTTTTTCTTCCGCTGGTGCATGGAACGCAAGCTCTATTCCAAGGACTTTGCGGCGGACTTTGCAGACGATATAGCGCGGATGGACGATAGCTTTGATTACCGCCGGTATTTTTTTGACGCCATGGACGGCGTGCTAAGCAGCGACGAGCTAAACACCGCGGGTAAGGCCTTCGCAAATGCCTACTACACCACGGACCGCACGAAATTTGCCAAAACGTACGGCTGGTATTTGCAAGATTACGACGATTTCGTCGCGCGTAAATTCGGCGAGAAAAACTTCGACAACGCCTATTTTTACATAGAAAACTCGCCGCAAAATTACGCCGAGATCAAGGCTATCATCGATCGCCGCTACGAGGAGTTTTTAGAACCCAAAAAAGCTAGCAAAAGCGCAGATAAATAAACCAAAATTTGCGCCAAGCGCAGTTTTTAAAGCGCAGAGTTCAAATTTACGCGCGGGCGAGTCCAAACGATTTAGCCTTGGCCGAGCGCAGATCGTAAATTTTAGATCGGTTGCGGATTTAGCCGCGCCTCGCAGCAAGGCTAAACTTAGACCGTTAAGCTAAATTTGACGGCAAGCCCCCTCCAGGTTGGCGCCCCCGCTACTTAAACTGCGCAGTCAAATCTCCCGCGCCCAGCGGTAACCTCCGCCGCTTTAGGCAAGCTCCGCTCTATCAAATTTTTCCCTGACATTTTATCTCCTTTTATCTATTTGCTTTGTAAATTTGAGTTTGAGTCTGATTTGCTTCGGTTGCTATCTACGTAAATCACCTGAGCCATGCCTTTTTTGGCTCTACCTATGGCGCTCTTGATCCCGTCTCGTTTTTCCATTTCGTTTGCCCATTTGATAAAAGCCCTAATATCTTTAAACGTAGCATTTTCATCGGGGCAATGCGGATTATAGAAATTTATATCTTTGTCAAATTCTTCTATCTTTTTCGGGTCTATCGGCTTTGGTTTGTATTGTAAAAGACCTTCATGATATAAGCACTCGGTACATAAGTGCTGATATTTCTTGTTTTTGCGTAACCTCGCTTCGCCTTCTTCGTCTATACCTTTATTCATTTTATAGATATAGTTTTCTTTATAATCAATCCATCCCTTGCGCTTTTTATAGCACTCATCATACGCCTTCTTTAGCTCCTCTTTCGTAGGTTGCCCCACGACGTCGTATTTTAAAAGAAGCTCTAGCATGGGTTCGTAGTTTGGGTAGTTTTGCAGCGCCACGTATAAAGAGCGTAGAAAGGTTGAATTTTCATCCCTTATGCCGGTAAATAAAGACGGCGTTTCTTTAAGTTTTGGTTTATACCCGCTAGCAAGGACTATATCGGCCATTTCGACATAGTTGTGCCATACTATATACCTCATGGGGTTATTTGCGTCTTTGGATTCTTTATTGACTTGGTAATTATCTCGAAATACTATCTTTACGTCATCTCCGTCTATGATAAGTTTTTCGATGTTATTGTAAAACGGAGGATCTATGTAGTACTGCACCGCCTTGACCTCCTCAAATTTAACCCCGCTATCAAGCAGCAGCTTAACGGTCTTTGTGGAGTTGTTTTCTATGGCGTAGGCCAGGGGCGAGAGTTTGTAGTTATCTTGCGCGCGAGCGTTTGCGCCCATATCTATAAGCCTTTTTGCCGTGACTTCGTCATCGTAAAAGCTAGCGTACATCAAAGGAGTAACGCCGTCTATTAGTGGAGAGTTTATGCTAATGTTATTATCTTGCATAAATTTTAAAATTTGATCCGTTTGCTTTGATTTTAAAAGCTTACGGAAATTTTCCGCAAATGCGTCGTCTTGTATCTGCGTATCTATATCCCAATATCTAAAAGCAAAATCGTCTATCTCCTCTTGCGTTACGTATTTGCTTAGCTCCGAACCGGGGATTATCTTAGT
>NZ_AMZQ01000019.1 GCF_000313615.1 Campylobacter showae CSUNSWCD
AGTGACTACAAAGCGAGTGGGGCCGGATAGCTTTTCGTAAATAAAATTTACGAAAACGATGAGGCAAAGAGCGGAGAGGCTAAGTGCGAGTTTGTTCAAATTTATCCCTTAAGTCAAATTTACGAAATATTAGCCAAAGGGCGGTTAAATTTGAGTGAAATTGGAAGGGAAATTTGAAAAATGCGGGGGTAAATTTGGGTGGGTTAAAATCAAGGCAAATTTGACTAAATTTAAAAGCCAAATTTAAAAACGCGGCAAAGGCTCAAATTTAACCTCAGCCGCGAGAAAATTATCGGTACAAATTTACACGCCCAAAATCGGCGCGTAAAGAGCAAATTTATCTAGATACCTTTAGCAGATATCCGTCCTGAGTCTTTTCGATCTCGTGCTTGTAGCTACCGTCGAGGTCAAAAACTACGCGGTAAAATTTGCCGTGCGAGCCAAAAAGTACCGTTTTAAACGCGCCGCAGTCAAGCTCCTCTTTTCTCGTATTTAGGTCCGTTTGCGAGGCAAAGTCTATCACGACCTTGGCGCCTTTGCCAATCGAGTAGTCCTTTAGTTTCTCGTCGGTCGTGAGAATCTTGATTTGCATCGGATAGACCTCAAATTTCGTCTGCTTATAGATGATTTGCTTTTGCGGTTGCGGCTTTTCAAGCGGCTTTATGACGATATCTCGTAGCGGCTCCTGCGTTGTCATATTGCGCTCGGTAGGCTTTGGCGCGACGTCTATCGCGGCGGCTTTTGGCTCCTCTTTAGTGACTGAGACGTCGGGTTTTTCGACCACGACTGGCACTGCGATCTTGCTTAGCAAAAACTCGTCCTGCCACGATATGCTTTTGTTTATATCTACGGTTTTTTCCTTGACGCTGCCGTCTAGGCTTTTGTATTTTAGCGTGACGGAGATGAAGTTTCTAGCGTCGGCGGGAAATTTGAAATTTTGCTTCTCAAAAGGCGGCAAATTTTCCACGACGTTGCTACTAACCATGCTCGCGTTTACATCGCCCGAGGGCGCAAAAGGATTTTCTCTGCCAAAAGCTAACCCACAGGCCAGCGCCAAAAGCCAAATTTTACCGATTTTCATAACTCCCCCGTTGTTTAAATTTTCCGACTAATCAGCCGCCGCTGCTAGGCTCAAGCTCTTTTAGCTCGAAATACGCCTTTTGCAGCTGGGCGTTTTGTTTTTTTAGCGTTTCGACGTCGCGTTCTAGCTGCGTTTTTTGCTCTTGCAGGCTTAGCATCACGTCTAGCGAGCGCTTGCCAAAGATTATATTGCCCACGTAGATACCAAAACATATCACGCAAAACGCTATAAGCGTAAATCTGAGAAAAAGCCTGAAATCAAAAGGCTTTTTCTCGACGTATTCGTCTAGGACTTCGCTCAAATTTGATTTCCCAAAAACTCGTCCGTCTCGCGCTCAATCTCAAGCAGGCGGTTGTATTTTGCGTTGCGTTCGCTTCTTGAGGTCGCGCCCGTTTTGATTTGGCCCGTATTCATCGCGACGGCGAAGTCCGCGATAAAGCTATCCTCGCTCTCGCCGCTTCTGTGGCTCATCACGCAGCGGTAGCCTTTGCGCTGCGCTAGACGGATCGTCTGCATAGTTTGGCTAACCGTGCCGATTTGATTTGGTTTTATTAGGATCGCGTTAGCTACGCCTTTGGCGATGCCTTCTCGCAAAATTTTCTCGTTCGTTACGAAAAGATCGTCGCCCACGAGCTGCACTTTAGAGCCAAGCTTGCTAGTTAGCTTCGCCCAGCCCGCCCAGTCGTCCTCGCTTAGGCCGTCTTCGATCGAAAATATCGGGTACTTCTCGCAAAGTTGCGCGTATCGCTCTATCAGCTCTTCGCTGCTAAATTCCTTGCCCTCTAGCTTATATTTACCGTTTTCGTACAGCTCGCTAGCTGCGACGTCAAGAGCTAGTTTGATCTGCTCGCCCGCCTTGTAGCCCGCTTTTTCGATGGCTTGCATGATGAGTTTGATCGGCTCTTCGTTATCGTTTAAATTCGGCGCAAATCCGCCCTCGTCGCCCACTGCAGTGCTGTGGCCTGCCGCATTTAGAAGGCCTTTTAGCGTGTGGTAAATTTCGGTCGCCGCTCGCAGCGCGTCGCTAAATTTATCAAATCCAAACGGCATAATCATAAATTCTTGAAAATCCACGCTGTTGTTCGCGTGCGCGCCGCCGTTAATGATATTAAACATCGGCACGGGTAGCACGCTAGCGTTTGCGCCGCCAAGGTAGCGATACAAAGGCACGTCAAGGCTTTTGGCTGCCGCGCGCGCTACCGCCATAGATACGCCAAGCACCGCGTTTGCGCCCAAATTTGAGTAGTTATCGGTGCCGTCAAGCTCGCGCATCTCGTCATCAAGCGCCTTTTGATCGAATGCATCCAGCCCGATCACAGCCTCCGCGATCTGAGAATTTACGTTTTCAACGGCCTTTAGCACGCCCTTGCCGCAGTATCTCTCGTCTTTATCGCGAAGCTCCAGCGCCTCGCGTTTGCCCGTGCTTGCGCCGCTTGGGACTATCGCGCTTGCTACGGTGCCGTCGCTTAGAGCTACGGTCGCCTTCACGGTCGGGTTGCCGCGGCTATCTAGTACCTCTATCGCGGTTACGTCTTCTATAAATACCATTGTTTTATTCCTCCGTATTTTCTTCTATGCTTTCGCTTTCGTCGTCGCTATCTTTGCCGCCCGCGCCGCTTATTAGCTTATCTAGGCCGATCGAGCTTTTTATCGTCGCTACGATCTCGTCTGATATCTCGGGGTGCTCTTTGAGATAGGCTTTTGCGTTTTCGCGACCTTGGCCGATTTTGGCGGCTTTGTAGCTAAACCAAGCGCCGCTTTTGTCGATGATATCGAGCTTCACGCCGTAGTCGATGATCTCGCCGTCGCGGCTGATACCCTCGCCGAACATTATGTCGAATTCCGCCGTTTTAAACGGAGGCGCGACCTTGTTTTTTACGACTTTTACCTTCGTGCGGTTACCGATAGGCTCTTCGTTTTGCTTTAGCGTGGCGATCTTGCGTACGTCTAGGCGCACTGAGGCGTAAAATTTAAGCGCGTTACCGCCCGTAGTAGTCTCAGGCGTACCATATCCCATCGCGCCGATCTTCATACGAATTTGGTTGATAAAGACCACGGTCGTGTTCATCTTGTGCACTACGCCGGCTAGTTTGCGCAGAGCTTGGCTCATTAGACGAGCTTGCAAGCCTACGTGCTGATCGCCCATATCGCCCTCGATCTCGCTTTTTGGCGTTAGCGCCGCGACGCTATCAACTACGATCAGCTCGACCGCGCCGCTTCTAGCGAGGTTTTCTACGATCTCAAGCGCCTGCTCGCCAAAATCAGGCTGGCTGACGTAGAGATTTTCGGTATCTACGCCCAAATTTGCCGCGTATTTTACGTCTAGCGCGTGCTCGGCGTCGATAAAGGCGCACGTGGCTCCCGCTTTTTGCGCTTCGGCGATGATGTGTAGCGTCAGAGTCGTTTTACCCGAGCTCTCAGGCCCGTAAA
This sequence comes from Campylobacter showae CSUNSWCD, assembly GCF_000313615.1. NCBI lineage: Bacteria > Pseudomonadati > Campylobacterota > Epsilonproteobacteria > Campylobacterales > Campylobacteraceae > Campylobacter > Campylobacter showae. The sequence continues at coordinate 3,512 of NZ_AMZQ01000019.1, forward strand.
CCTCGATGATACGGCCCTTTGGGATACCGCCGATACCAAGGGCTAGGTCGAGACCCAGCGAGCCCGTGGAGATACTATCTATCGCCTCGACCTGTTTGTCGCCCAGGCGGATTAGCGTACCCTTACCAAATGCTTTGTCTATCTGCTTTAAAGCCGCGTCTAAGGCCTTTTTCTTGTCCGAATCGTTTGTCGGCGGGACTATCTTTTTCTCTTCTTTTTCTTTTGCCATCGGCTTCCTTAAATTTAAAATAATCGGGCTGATTTTATCAAATTTGAGATGAATTTTTGATTATTCGCGCAAATTTGAAACGGGTCTGGGCGCGGTCAAATTTAGCCTAAATTTACGCCTTTTTTAAAACATAAAGTAGCTCGCTAACGTGCGTCGGACGGCTGGCTAGATTTCTGCTGCCGCGAAAGGCATTGTATTTTTGCTCCAAAATTTGCACTTCGCCGAGCCCGGCTAAATTTTGGCTAAATTCCTCGCGCGCGATGAAGCCCTCGGAGTTAAACGAGATGAGCACGAATTTGGCTTTTAGCTTTGAGATTAGCTCGAAAAACGCCGGCGCGGCGGCTGATTTTTGATTAAAAACCGAGCGATTCCAGCCTCTAGCGATACCGGAAACCCGCGAGATTTCGCTCGGACGCTCGTAACTAGCGATCAAATTTAACATAAAGTAGTTCGAGCCGTAGGGGTGCTGATTATACGGCGGATCAAGATAGACCAGATCAAGTGGCGGAAGCTCGGCGGCAAGCTCATTTGCGTCTCGCCTTTGCACGTCAAATTCGACGTTAAAATTTGAAAAAACGGGCTTAAGCAAGCCGATATCGGCCGTGATGCGAGATAGCGCGTGCTTGCCGCGTCCGCCAAACTGCCCCAGGCCGTCTTTGTTTTTATGAAAGCCCTTAAAAATGCCGCTAGTGTTAGCGTGCACGCTGGCTGAATACAGCAACGGAGCGACGAAAAAAACGCGCAGCTCCTGCGGCACGAGCGAGTCGATCATCCGGCGCGCGGTGTCGATGTAGGCGGCGTTTTTCTTCGTGTAAAAGACGCGGTCAGTAGGCGAAATGTTTGCCTCGTCTTTTGGCGCGTAAAGCTCACAGATAAAGCCTTCCTGCAAATTTGCGCCGATCTGGCGAGTTAATTTTTCATGCCAAAAATCAAGCTCTTTTTTAAATTTTGCGTCCGCGTTTGCGAGGTAGCACTCGTTCGTGACGCAGCTATAAAGCTCCAGGTCGTTTGCGACGATGAAATTTGCGTGGGATTTAAAAAACCGCGACACGATGCCGCTACCGCTAAAAAGGTCGCAGCAGCTTAGTTTTTCTTTACCAAGCGCCTGTTTTGCGATATTTACACCTTGTTCGATAAAGCCTAAAAGCGAGCGTTTGTTGCCTAGATAAGTTAAAATTTGCTCTTTTAAATACGCCTGATTTTCCATATTTTTCTTTATAAATTCCGCATTTTTATGGCGATTGTAGCAAAAATTTACTATAATTTCGCAATTTAGCCGCGCGCGAAATTTAAAGCGGAGCAAAAAGGATTAAATTTGAAGATTTTTAAGCATATAAACGTCGCTCACTCGCCCGACGCCGACGATATTTTTATGTATAAGGCGATTGATTTTGGCTGGGTAAGCTCCAAAAATCTAAAATTTAGCGCCACCGCGCTTGATATCCAGACGCTAAACGACGAGGCGCTAAAAGGCACCTATGAAGCCACGGCGATCAGCTTCGCGCTATATCCTCTTATCTGCGACGAATACGCGCTTTTGCGCACGGCGGTGAGCTTCGGCGAGGGCTACGGCCCAAAGCTCGTCAAGAAAAAGGGCGCGGTTTTAAAGCGAAATTTCAAGGTCGCGCTCAGCGGCAAACACACAACAAATGCGCTGCTTTTTCGCATGGCATACCCTCAGGCGCGCATAGTTTATAAAAACTTTCTCGAGATCGAAGGCGCAGTTTTAAGCGGCGAGGTGGACGCGGGCGTGCTGATACACGAGAGTATTTTGGATTTTTCGGACGAGCTTTGCGTGGAGCACGAGATCTGGGATATCTGGAGCGAGCTAGCAGGCGAAAATTTGCCGTTGCCGCTAGGAGGCATGGCGGTTCGCCGTAGCCTGCCGATAACGGACGCTACCGAGTGCGAGCGCGTGCTAACCGAGGGCGTACGTATCGCCACCGCGCATAAGCCCTTTTTATCGCACATGCTGATGGAGCGAAATTTGATCCGCGTCGATAAAGAAAAGCTAAAAACCTACCTAAATCTCTACGCAAATGATAACTCCGTCTCGATGAACGAAACGCAGATAAAAGCGGTAAATAGGCTCTTTGCTCTCGGTTACGAGCGCGGATTTTACCCGCTGCCAATCAAGGCCGAAAACTACCTCGTGCCGACCGAGTACAACGATATAAGGTTTAGCTAATGCAATCAACGCTCATAGAACTCGGCATCGAAACCTTCAAGATCGCGCTATATCTGAGCTTTCCTATGCTGCTCGCGGGCCTGTCGGCGGGCCTTATCATCAGTATATTTCAGGCTACGACGCAGATAAACGAGATGACGCTAAGCTTCGTGCCAAAGATCATTTTAGTCGTCGTCGTGATTATATTTTTGATGCCGTGGATGGTCTCGATGATGGTTGATTTCACGACGCGCATGATAGAGTTTATACCGAATTTCGTGCAATGACGCAGCTTGTAGATTTTTCCAAATTTAGCTCGGTGCGAGTGGGCGGCGTGCACGAGGTGGCGGTGCTAGAAAGCGCAGAGGACGCGCTAAAGCAGGGATTTGCCGGACGAGTGATGATAGGCGGCGCGAACAACCTACTCATCTCGCCAAACCCGCAGCCGATGATGATGCTAGGCGGCGCGTTTGATTATATAAACTTAAGCGGCGACGTGCTTAGTATCGGCGCTGCGACGAAATCGGGCAAAATTTACAACTTCGCCAAAAAGCAGGGCATCGGCGGATTTGAGTTTTTACAAAATATCCCGGGTACGCTTGGCGGGCTAATCAAAATGAACGCGGGGCTTTGCGGCGTTAGCATCAGCGAAGATCTGCTAGCGGTGCGGCTAGGACGCGGCTGGGTAGAGCGTGAGAGGATAAGCTTTAGCTACCGAAAAAGCGGGATAGATGAGCCGATATTTGGCGCCGAGTTTAAAATCTCGCGCGAATTTGACGCGGCTCTTGCGGCGGACTTTGCCACTAAGCGCGCAAATCAGCCAAAAGGCGCTAGCTTTGGCAGCTGTTTTGTTAATCCGCCCGGAGACTACGCAGGCAGGCTGATCGAGGCCGTAGGGCTAAAAGGCTACGCGATAGGTGGGGCTAAATTTAGCGAACATCACGCGAATTTCATCATAAATTTTAACGCCGCGACCTTTGCGGACGTGACCGGGCTCATAAATTTGGCCCGCGAGCGCGTTTTGGAGCAGTTTGGCATCGAGCTAAAAACCGAGGTGGTAATACTATAAATAAGGGATAAACTACAAAAACAAACGAAAAAGCGGCAGCCCTGGCGCTGGGCACAGAGGCAAGTTTTGGATATTTTAATTCGGTTTTTGGATAAAACTTGAAGGACAAAAAGTAAATTTGACTCTAGACTTGAATGAAACTAGGTAAATTTGGTAAGCTCGTGAGCGATGCGGGATTTTAGCATTGCAAGCTTGTTGGAGCCAAATTTTGTTTTACGGTGCGCTCACGGCATAAATTTGACTTCTAAGCCTAAATTTTGCGTCGACCGCTAAACTCTAACCCATATAATAACCCGCCAAAGCCGCGGCAGCAACGACGATAGTAAGCGCAGCCGTTAGTTTATATAGCCCAATGGCTCCAGCGCAGCGACTTTTCATATCGCGGATTTTAGGCGGTTTGCTAGTTAAATTTAGCTCTAAAAGCACCGCGTCAAATTCGCTCTGCCCCAGCCTCTCGCCCGCAAAATCTCTAAAAATCAGCGTATCAAAATACAGCCTAACATGCAGATAAAATAACCCCGCAAAAACTGCTAAAAAGCCAGCAATTACGGCAAAATTTGCAAAAATGCAAAGGCAGACGGCCAGCTGAAGCAAATTTAAAAAGAAAAACAGCCTATGCGTCGCTAAAAATCTAGCCGTAACCAGTGCCAAAGCCCTATCGTTCGTCCTTTGGCAGCATTCGCGCTCCCCGTCTTGCGCCGCTTTTTTGCTTTGCCCCGCATTCGTCATTTTCCCTCCTCATTTTAGGCGTTTGGTTAAATTCCCGTTCGTTTTCGCCGAGAATTTTGCAATGCCGCTTGTTTCTAGCCTGCAGATTTTTTAAATTTGATCCCTCAAACAAACTTGCTTAAATTTCTGTGCCTATTTCGCGCTTAAATTTGCCGCACTTGCTTTTGCAAATTTAGCCCATCTTTAGTTGGTCCGCTTTCGAATTTGCGTGGGCTTCTGCGGCTAGCCGCGCTATCTGATCGCGTAGCGAGCTAGAGACGGCGATCTTTTCGCGGCGCGATTTTAGCAAATTTAGCGCGTCGTCAAAGCCAAAGCCCCTATAAATTACCATCCAAGCAAGCAGCACCGACGCGCTCCTGCCGTAGCCTAGCGCGCAGCACACTAGCACCTTTTTGCCATTTTGCTCAGCGGCTCGTTCGTTTGAGTTCGCGAGAGTTTGTCTCGCCTCGGCAACCTCTCGTTCGTTTGCCGCGCCGCTCGTTTGCAGGTTTGCCCGCGCGTCCGCTTTCTCGTCAAATTTCAAATTTCGCCCGTGCGCGTAGCCCGCCTTGGCGCCAAAATTTGGTCCTAGTTTCGCCGCCCTTTGCGGTAAATTTGCGCCGCTGCTAAAAGCCATTTTCACGAGTCGCTCAAGCTCGTCCGCGCCGCGCCTCAGCTCGTCTGCGCCGGGCGTTATCATATCTAGCATAGGTAGGCTCGCGTAAATTTGCGCGCTGCTAGGTCTCTCGAACTCGGCCGCGCAGTCTAGCACGGCGTCAAATTTGCCCGCCACCTTAACCGAGCCCAAATACAGCCCTGGCAAAATCTCGTCTGAAAGCCGGCGTCCGCGCAGCCAAAAGAGCGCATTTAACCGCGCGATGCAAAGATATGGAAAAAGTAAAGCTTTAGCCGCGAAAGCGTGACGGCCTTGCCCGTTTTTAGCAAAAACACCCGCGCCCAAAAGCGCGTAACCGCAAGCAACCAGCGCGAAACTAAGGCTCGCCCATGATAGCCACAGCATCCACGAGCTCCAAATTTTAGCTCCTAAAATCGCCGCAAAAAGCGTCAGAAATGCAAGCCCCAGATATAGAGCCGCCCACTTGTAGCGCGCAGTCACCGCAGTCATGGCAAATCTAAGCGGCTCGCCATCCGTCGGACGAACGAGCAATACGAAACAACCAGCGGCTAACCCCGTCGGAATGTCGATAAAATGGTGCTGATGCGTGGTTAGTACGCTAAGGCCGATGAGCGCGAACCACGCTACAAGCGCCGCCTTAAGCCAAACTGCGCGCGCCTTGCGAAGGTAAAATGCGCCCACCACGACGCAAAGTATGATGTGCAGCGACGGGGCTTGATTAAACGGGAGGTCAAAGGCGGCGAGGCTAGAGAACAAAAAGCCGCTAAAGCCCGAAACTGCAGGCTTTTCCCACGAAATTTGCAGAGGAAAAACGATAAAAAATAGCGTCGCGATAATCTGCGCGGCGAGCAGCTGCATAACGTAACGCGCGAGCTCCCCGGCGTCACGGCAGAGGAAAAATCCAAGCGCGTAGAGCAAATTTAGAGACCAATACGGCACGATACTCCACGCCCAAAACGGCACCGCGCGCTCCCACGCAAAATAAATCTCGGGCACGTTCGCGCGAGCGCTCGCGAGGGCGTTTGTAGCGCCGTAGCTAGCGTAAAATATCGCCGCGACGACGACGAGAGCGGCCAGCTGCGATAAAAATAATTTCGTTTTCATTTTTACCTTTTTTGCTAATTCTATCAAATTTTAGCGGATTTGCGCTTTTGCGGCTTAATCGCCGATATCGCTCGCTTGGCGTAAAAACGTAAAATTTAACTGCAAATTTTACCCACCGAGACCCGCACCGCAAAAATACTAAATTTGGTTTTGTCAAATTTGGATTTTAGTCTTTCTTGTTAAGGGGGAAGGGGCTTGAATTGCGCTCTGCT
>NZ_AMZQ01000020.1:0-45000 GCF_000313615.1 Campylobacter showae CSUNSWCD
AGGCTTTATTAACGTGAAAGTTAAAGGTGGTTTCTCAATTCGTGAGCTGGAATTATACAAGGAAGATGCTTAAACAAACATAAAATTTGTTCAAGCATGTTAAATTTTATTGAAAAATAGATTTTAGGGATAGATTTTCGTTAAAAATCAAGTCTTGCGTTCTTTTATTATATTTAAAAATAGTTACGTATTTGCCGCCGTTCTCTATAAATAGTCCGCCGTTTACGAGCATGGCATCTACCCCATCTTTTTCCTCTCCGCTACCGAATATAAACGCGCCAGGCGTCGTATCAAGCTCGATTTTACCGCTAAAATTTATAGCAGTCGGGATATTTTCGAGCAGATTTTGACTATCTATCCCGTCCGGATCGATAGAAATCTCAAAATTTGATATATAACTCTTGCCAGCTGCATTTTTAAAATTCAAATTTTCAAATGTAAGTTTCGGCGCTCTTTTTATAAGTTTATCAAGCGCTTGCATTATGGCCGTAAGTTGAGCTTCAGGCTCTCCCTTTGCGTTAATAACATCTTCAAACGCACCTTTATCTAAATTTGAAAATTTCGTTTTGATCAAAAAGTCTTTAAATTCATACTTTCCATATTTTATTTTCTCTATAGTGCTAGTATCATCCTGCGTTAAAGTATCGCTTAGTACCGTTAGTTTTGAGTCGCTCGTTATCTTTCCGATCTGTAGTAACTCGGCACCAGAGATCACATCTATCCCGCCAAGCTCAAATTTATAATTGCTATTTACGAGTGCTTTTGAGATCATTTTCGGCTCTATTGGCGTTTCATACTTCACGTCATAATCGATGTTTTTTATCTTTATAGCAATATCTTCTTTACTAGTAAAGTCAATGAAATCATTTGCAAGAGAGACTCCGGTTATTTTCTTTTCGCCGTTTATGTCAAAATTTAAAAACGATTTGGCGAGATTTAGCTTATTGCCGTCTTGTTCTTTTTGCACTCCGACTAGCTCAAAGACGAATTTTTTATCTCCGCCCGAAGCGCCGTCCGCGTGAAATTTGATAGGTCTAGTCGTATCAAATATCTCTTTTATGAAATTTTTATACGGGTCGTTTAAAAACTCCGCATCGCCCGCAAGCTCAAATTTGCCTAGCAAACTGTCAAAACCGTGCGAGATATTCATGTCGATTTTTATAGTTAGGTCCTCTGATGGTTTGTAGTCTTCGCCAAGAGAAATGATCTCGTCTATGTAACCTTTAGATAAAACTACATCGTAGTTTGCGTGCGACTTTAGTAGACCGCTCTCAAATACGCTGTTTTTGACCTCCATACCGTTTGCTTTGATTAGGTTCAAAGCCTCGTTATACTTTTCTTCTACCTTGTTTGCGTTAAATTTTAGCCCGCCAAAAACCACGGCTGCTATAATCACCAATGCAATCAGTAACTTTTTCATTCCGACCTTCCTTTCTTTTTTGTTGCTTCTTGTAGATATACCCAGATGAGCGTCAGTAGCGAAAACATCGTAACCGGCATCAGCCAGCCGTTTTCGCCCATAAAATCCCACGCCCGCTCAAACGCCTCGCCCGCCCAAAAGCTGCCAAGTCCGAGCAAAACCGCCCAAACTGCCGCGCTAATAACGTTTATGACGCTAAATTTAGCAAACGAATACTTCGTAAGCCCGATAGCAAGCGGAATAAGGGTTTTTAGTCCGTAGATAAATTTTTTGAAAAATATTATTTTATTTCCGTGCTGCTTGAATAAAATTTGAGAGAAGGCAAGTTTGCGTTTGTGTTTAGCAAGATACGGCATCACGGCAGCGCGGTTATATCTACTGACGTAAAAAAGCAGCGTATCGCCGATAGCGTTAGCGACAGCCGCCAGCACGATACTCACGGTTATGTCCATCTTGCCCAGATGAGCTAGCACGCCGGCCGCGATGATAGCGACCATGCCGCCTCCAAGCGAATATAAAAACACTATCACGTACCCGTAGGTCGATAGCGAGGTTAGCATCTCTTGCAAATTTGGCCTTTAGTATTTTGAAATAGCGCTCATTAGCGCATTATATCCGTAGCTATCCATCCTTAGAGGCGCGTCGTTAGTTTTAGCTAGCACCGCTCCGCCAAAGCTCGCCCCGGCAAAAAACCCGTCGTTGTCCGTATACGCGTAAATATCGCTCGTAAAGCTAAAATCGCTCACTCTGCCATAAAATTTGCCCGTATCGGCAAACGCAAACGATGCGTCAGCGTTTATCGTAATTTTGGCGTCTTTTATGTCGGCTACGAGGCTATCTTTCAGGATAAATAACACAAGCGAGCTATTTTCGTAACCAACCTGCAACCCGATACTGCCGCCGCTGATATCCACAACCATCATTTCGCTTGGCGCATACGGATTTCCCACGAGCATCACGCCCTTGCCGTGCATACCGCCCAGCACAAAGCCCACCTTGGTGATACTTGGAAAAACGACGACCGCTTTTGCATTTTGGAGCAAAGCCTTAACCGGTGCGTCCGAGTTTTTATGCATCGTCGTCGTAAAAGAATTTGATGCGTCTAGCACGAGTTCGTCGTTTGCCACGAGCGCTAAAACGCAAAAAATCGCTAGTAAAATTTCTCTCATTTTCTACCTGAATTTGACCTATTTAGCCATTTCTATGGCTCTAGTTTCTCGGATCACGTTTACTTTGATCTCGCCCGGATACTGCACCTTGCTCTCGATTTCTGCAGCGATTTCCTTAGCTACGAGAACCGCTTCGTCGTCGTTTATGAGCTTGGCGTTTGCGATGACGCGGATCTCTCGGCCCGCGTTTATCGCATAAGCCTGCTTGATGCCTTCTTTGCTTTTTGCGATGTTTTCTATCTCTTCGACACGTTTTAGGAAGCTCTCAAGCACCTCTCTACGAGCTCCCGGGCGAGCCGCGCTTAGAGCGTCCGCAGCGCAAACGGCGGCGCTTTCTACGCTAGTTGCCTCCTCATGTCCATGGTGGGCATAGATGGCGTTTATGACAACCGGATGCTCTTTATAGCGTTTGCAGATTTCAGCGCCCAGATCGACGTGGCTACCTTCAAATTCATGCGTCAAGGCCTTGCCGATGTCGTGTAGCAAGCCCGCTCTTTTGGCTAGCTTTTCATCCCCGCCCGTTTCGGCCGCGATGATGCCAGCAAGATGGGCTACCTCGAGGCTGTGAGCTAGGGCGTTTTGTCCGTAGCTGGCTCTAAATTTTAGCTTGCCGATTAGTTTCATTATCTCCGGATGGATTTTGCTAAGGCCTAGGTCGATGACGATATTTTCGCCCTCCTCTAGGATCGAGGCTTCAAATTCTTCGCATACTTTTTTGTGTAGATCTTCTATCCTCGCTGGCTGTATGCGGCCGTCTTGCACCAAAAGCTCTATCACGCGCGTCGCGATCGCCCTTCTATAGAGGTTAAAGCTGCTTAACGTGATAGCGTGCGGCATATCGTCGATGATGATATCTACGCCTAGCACCATTTCTAGGGTCTTGATATTGCGACCTTCTTTGCCGATTATGCGGCCTTTTAGCTCGTCATTTTTGATATCTACGACGTTTATCAGGCGCTCGGCGGCAAATTCTCCCGCAAACCTAGACGTAGCCTGCGCAAGGATATAATTCACACGCTTTTTAGCCTCGCGTTTAGCTTCCTCTTCGTGTTTTCGCACGATGTGAGCGATCTCGGCGCGGCTTTTTTCCTCTACTTTTTTTAGCACCTCTTCTCGCGCCTCTTCTTGCGTTAGGCCGGCGGCGTGCTCAAGCACCTTTAGCGCCTCTTGCAGCTTAGCTTGATAGCTTGCTTTTAGCCCAAGACCCTCTTCGTAGACGCTTTTTGCTTCGTTTCGGGATTTTTCTAACTCCGCCCTACTCTCGTTTAAAATTTCTTGCTCGTTTAGTAAGGTTTGCTCTTTTTTACCAATCTCTTCAAATTTTTGCGTGTATTCTTTTTGGAGTTTTACAGTTTTGTCGTCGTATTTTTTCTTGGCTTCAAATTCAGCCTCTTGGACTTGGATTTTAGCGTCTTTTAGCGTACGCTCAGCCTCAAATTCTATCGCTTTAGCCTTTGCTTTAGCCTGCTCTAAAAATATATTGTAGTTCGCGTCATTGATTTTTTTAGCGATGAGATAGCCTGCGCCAGCGCCCGCCGCACCTGCTCCTAAGCCGATTAAAATCTCTATCATAGATTCCTCTTTTTACGTAAATTTTGCTCGGGGTCAGGTAAAAATCACACGTAACATCGTGATCTTCGGATATGATTTCATTAGTAAAATTGTCTAAAATTTCAACGAATATCAAGGTAGGTCGGTAAGGCAAATTTGCAAAAAATCTATCGTAAAAACCTTTTCCGTGCCCTATTCGCGCCATATTTCCGTCCACCCCGAGAGTCGGAACTATAGCCACGTCTATACGCTTTTTAAATATCTTGGTACTTAGCGGCTCTTTTACGCCAAATTTCGTCCGAGATATAAGCGGTAGTCTAGATTTTACCATTTCTAAACTAATACCAAGCATAAACGGAACGAAAATTTCATACCTTTTGGCTAGCTCGCGCCTCAAAATGTAGCAATTTGGCTCATACAAAAGAGGATTAAATATCAAAATCCGTTTCGCTTTAAGCTCGGTTAGCAAATTTAAAAGCGGTTTAAACATCTTATAATGTTTTGCCCGCGCCGAAATTTGAACCTCTTTTTTCAAAATCCGTTTCGCATCGCGCCTGAACTCTTTTTTTATCAAATTTAACGCTCGTTTCATAAATTTTATGTATAATTTCTTCCAAATTTCAAAATAGGAAAAATATGAAAAAAACTCTTCTGATTATACCATTTTTGGCGCTACTTTTGGGCGGCTGCGGCGATGAAAATAAAAGCGACGCAAACAAAACTAGCGATGCGACGCCGACAACAACCACGTCCGCTCCGACTCAAAACCAAAGCGCAAGCGCAAGCATAGAAGCGCCGTTTGAGCTAACGCTAATGGACGAGAGCAAGATGACGCTGCAAAAATTTGACAAGGGCTTCAAAGTCGAGGGTAACGACGAGGCGATTTTGTTTAACTTTTTTGCCACTTGGTGTCCACCGTGCAAGGCAGAAATCCCGCACCTAAACAACCTAAGCGATAAATTTAAAGGCAAGCTAAAAATCGTAAGCGTACTAATGGAAGACAAGTCAAAAGACGAAATAGACGCCTTTATGAAGAAATTTAAAATAAATTTCGACATTAGCTACGGCGAAAACAACTTCCTCTTCGCAAAAGCCCTAGGCGGCGTCGTAGGCATCCCATACATGGTGCTTTATAAACCAAACGGCGAATACGCCACGCACTACGTCGGACTCGTGCCAGAAGAGATGCTAGAAAGCGATATAAATAAGGTAATCAACTAATGTTTGGCTTTTTAAAAAAGGGGCTTGATAAGACGCTCGCCGCGATCCGCTCGTCAAAACCAGCCGACAAAAAAATCTCAAAGGAAATTTTAGAAGAGATCCTGCTCGAAGCCGACATCGCCTACGAGATCGTCGAGGAGGTCCTCTACTACCTGCCGCCGCAAAACGAAGTAAAAAAAGACGACCTAAAGCGGCTTTTAAATACCTATTTCATATACGAAAGCGAGCGCGAGGCAAAAGTCGGAAAGCCTTTCGTGGAGCTGATTTTGGGCGTTAACGGAGCTGGTAAAACGACCACGATCGCAAAGCTTGCGAATTTATATAAAAATGAAGGCAAAAGCGTTATTTTAGGTGCTTGCGATACGTTTAGAGCCGGCGCCATCGAGCAGCTACGCCAGTGGGCGACCAGGACGGATGTCCCTATCGTCGCTACGCAGCAAGGCCATGATCCGTCCGCAGTCGCCTTTGATACGATCAGCTCAGCCGTCGCTAAAAATCTCGACAACGTCATCCTAGACACCGCAGGTCGCCTGCAAAATCAAACAAATTTAGCCAACGAGCTAAGCAAGATCGTACGCATCGCAGACAGAGCATACGCAGGCGCGCCGCACCGCAAGATCCTAATCCTTGACGGCACGCAGGGCAACGCAGGCCTCGCTCAAGCAAAGGCTTTTAACGACATCGTGAGCCTTGACGGCGTCATCATCACCAAGCTTGACGGCACCCCAAAAGGCGGAGCGCTTTTTGGGGTCGCGCGCGAGCTGGAGCTACCGATACTCTACATCGGCACCGGCGAGACGATGAACGATCTAGTGAAATTTGACCCGCACGATTTCGTAGATACTATCGTGGATGAAATTTACGCCTAAATTTTGGGCGTAAATTTTAGCTTTTTAAATTTATCCCTCCACTTAAATTTGCAAATTTTATATACAATAACCGCACTTAAGGCAATCTATTAAAAGGCAGAAAAATGACAACGCAAGAGTACGAGGCTAAATTTAGCGAGGATGATGCACCCGGCTGGGACGCGATAGCAGGCGCACTAGAAAAAATCTACGATCCCGCAAACGAGCGCCACTATGCGTCTTGGCTACATGCGAGTCTAGGCGGCGAGGACTACTTAGACGGCGTTAGTATATTTGACTCCGTCGAGGGCGTGCCGCACCGCCACCTCGTGAGCTTTGGCATGAGTAAGCTTTACTACGATCCGCAAAGTGCGCAGGAAGAATTTAGCTGCTGGGGATTTGAGTTGAGTATACGCGTCGCTCCGTTTGCGGATGATCCAAACTCAAAGTCTAGTGGCGGCAATATAGTCCCAAGCGAGCCTTTTTGGGCGATATCTCTTATGCAAAATCTCGCCAAATACGTCTACAACAGCAAAAAATGGTTCGAGGCTTATCATTTTTATACCGACTAATTCTCCTCTGCGCCTTAACACTGTTACGAAACTAGTAGGCGTCGCCTTCGCACCAGATCCAGTGCTAGGCGGCATAGACACGCCAAACGGCAGAGTAGAGTTTCTCCAGATGGTCGGTATCACGCAGCGCGAGCTAGACTGGCTACGCGAAGACCCGACTACGCAGCGCGTAGAGAGACTGATAAACATAATGCGCAAGGATAATCCTCTGCTAATCACAGATTTAAATCGTACGAAAGAATACGTTTGATTTAATAGCAATCAGATCGGCAAGGCAAATTTAGCCTTGGCAGTAAGTAATGGCCGGAAATTTGCTAGCCCTTGCCGGCTATTTTTATCTCTTTTGCTATTAATTTCTAATTTATACATCCGATTTCTCATAAAAATCAGTAAAATTTAACCGACTTAGCTTTGTCTAAAAATCTCATCTTGCACAAACAAGAAATGATTGGATTTGCAGCAATATATTTAGCTGATTTTTTGGTTATACGCAAATGCGCTCAAATTTATTGGTTAATTTATAAAAAGCAAATTTACTCACGTGCACTGCATAAAAAACGCGCTCACCCGCGTCCGCTCGCACCAAAACACATATAAAATCCCGCCGCTGCCGAAATATACCTCGCCGCCTTGCTCGCAGCTCGGAAGCTCGCTATCAAGCTGCATCAAAAACTCCATCTTTTCGCCGCATATCGGACACGTCGGCACCAAGGCACCCTGTATCCACGAGGGCTCGCCGCCGATGCGTGCGAGGTTTTGTCTGCTGTTTGACATCCCCCAGTCCTGAGCCGCCCAGTGCGCCGGCGTGGGCGCAAGTGTTACTTCGCACTCCTTTATCGGCTCGTCCTGCACGTATTCGACCTGCGTCCTTTCGCCGATACGCCGCGGCATACCTTGCGCGTCGTGCTCGTAAAAGACTATCTCGCCTTCGTAGCCCAGAGTGTCCTTTGGCAGCGTGCGGCCGTCCCTCCGCTCGCGCAGCAGGCTGTCCGCTAGCGCAAAATACGCCGCCGCATCACCTTGTAGCCGCCAAAACCGCTCGTATAAACCGGGCATACTAAAGCCGTCGCGTTCGAAATCTCGCGCTAAATTTAGCGCCTCATCCCGCTTGCCCATACTTATTTTCCTTTATAGTTTTATCGCAAATTTTACCAGAATTTTATCTTGCTTTTGCGCCAAATTTAAAGCCATCGGGTGTGGGAAAATTAAGCTTTAAGATAATTTAAGAATCATGCGGATTAGGCAATACGAAAAACTCAAATTTCATCTCGCAAAACCGTAAATCAAACCTGCCTAAATTCGATGCCTCAAAAGCAGGTTTGATTTACGGTTCAAAAACCGACCTTGCGCCGCCCTCTTAAATTTTCGTCGCGCTCCCGCCAAACTCCACGCGAAACTCCGTTAGCCCCTCGCCGCTTTTACACGAGGTTTTAAACCCTAGCTCTTTGCAAAAAGTTTTAACGATATGAAGCCCGATGCCAAAGCCGCCGTTTCGCTCGTCAAACCGCGTGTAAAGCTCGAAAATCCGCGGCAAATTTTCTTTCGCGATACCTGCGCCGCTGTTTGAAATCACGAGCGCAGCAGGGGTTAAATTTACGCTTACCGAGCCGTTTTCGTCGCAGTATTTTATGGCGTTACTTAGCAGATTGTCGATGATTTTTCGCGTTTTTTATAGGATGAGCGCAGCTGCACCTCGGCGATTTGCGTACTTAATTTTATATTTTTTTGCTCCAAATTTAGCCCAAAATACCCGATCCTCTCGCGCACCAACTCGCTCAAGCTAAAGCTCGTCACCGCGCCGTCCTCTTTGCCGCTAAGCTTTACTAGCGTGAGGTCCTCGTATAGCGTCGAGATCGTTTTGGAGGCGGTTTTTATGTTATTTAAGTATTTTTTCGGATCGGTTTCAAACATCTCGATACTCATCAAAATGACGCTAAGAGGCGTGTTTATCTCGTGCGTCGTATCCCTGATAAAGCCATTTAAAAAGTCGATGCGGCGGTAAAGCGGACGCAGCGAAAGACGGATGATAAAATAAGCTATAACTAAAATAGCAAGCAGTATCATAAACGAGAAAAATATTATCTTTAGTTTTAGCGTGAGAATCGCAAACTCGGGATCTGCGACCTTGACCGCGACGTAGTACTCCTCCTCGCCGAGGCGATTTTTGAGGTAAAACTGCACTACCGAGTTCGCCCCATCCTTGTATCTTTGCGGCATGCCCTCGCGCGGCTCAAAATCATCCTCGATCTCCTCGCCCGTTTTTAAATTTACGGCAAAAGCCTCGACGTCGTCGAAATCATCGTCTTCTATTTCGCCGTTTTTTTGTAGTTTATTTTGCAGGTGATGCTGTAAATCTCGCACGATAAATACGTCGCGATCGAGTATAAAATGCTTCTCGCGCTCGTAAAACATCTGCGCGAAAAAGACCAAAAATGCGGCGCTCGTGATGAAGTAAAGTAAAAATATAGGTAAAATTTGACGGTCCAAAAGTGCTGTAAAGGCTTTTTTAAGAGGTTTTAGCAAGGACATTTGCCGCCTTTTGAGTTAAATTTACTGGTATTTTGCGGATGTAAAATTTGAAGCTTAAAATCGCAAAGGATTTGCGTAAATTTGGATAAAATTTGAGACTCATCCCCTGCCCTTTGCCGCGCGGTAGTTGCAAAATTAGCGCCATTTTCGGCCAAAACCCAAACCTCCGAGCGACCGCAAAAAGCCTAAACATATTTATAGCCTAGCTTTGAGGCGCTAACGATACGCTCTTTACCTAAAATTTTACGCAGCTCTGCGATATAAACGCGCAGGCTAAGCTCGCTAGGGCTCTCGTCGTAGTCCCAAATTTGAGAATAGATCTCGTCTCTACTTAAAAATTTATCCTGATTTTTTAGCAAAAGCGCGAGCAATCTGGACTGCTTTTTAGGCATCGAGACAGCCTTGCCGCCACGAAATAGCAAGCCATGATTCATATCAAAGCCCAAATTTTCGCCCAGATTTACCAGCTCGTTTTTATTGTGCACAAAGGTGCGTTTTAGCAGATTTTGCACGCGCAGATGCAGCTCTTTTAGCTCAAACGGCTTTTTTATGTAGTCGTCACAGCCGCTAGTAAAGCCGCTTTGCACGTCATCAAGCGTATTTAGCGAGGTCGTAAATATACAAGGCGTGTTTTTGCCCGCGTTTCGCAGCTCCCGAAGGAGCGCAAAGCCGCTGCCTCCGATGATCTTGACGTCGAATATCCAAAGATCGAAGTTGCTTTCATAAGCCAAATTTAACGCGTCGTCGTAGCTTTTCGTGCCCGCAGTCTCGTAGCTCTGAGCCTGCAAATACGCGCACATCATCTCAAGCAACATATTTTCGTCCTCGACGATCAAAATTTTACTCATTTTCGCTCCGTTTTCGTTTGCTTTTGTCGTTTTGCGGCGTTTTATCTGCTTGATTTTTGTTTCATCTGTCGGCGCGGCTTTGCGCTAAATTTTTGCCCAACGTCTCAAATTTGCATTAAATTTACCCACATGCGTTCAAATTTAGCCACAAACAGATCTTGCGTAAATTTATCAAATTTCATCTAAATTTCAAGGTAAAATTTCATAAATCTACGTCGTCGCCAAAGTGCTTAAATTTGTAAAAAGCGGGGCAAATTCTCGCGCAAATTTAAACGAAAATCCGCCCCGCAAAAAGCCGAATTTACTCTTTATTTTGCGGCATATGCGGACCTTTGCCGTCTTTATCTTTTATAAACCCGCCCTTGAAATCTCGCTTAAATTTCTTGTGAAAAACATCGTCGTCATCGCCGTCTTTTAGCTCGATATCAAGCCTTTTTGCTTCCGCCACGCTTAGCGCGCCAACCTTGTCATTGTAGCTTTTGCGAAAATCCTGCATGAAATTTTGCCTATCGGCGACGCTCATGGCATCCATTTTCTTTATCATCTCGGCTTTTAGTCCGCGCTTAACCTCTTTTGCCTCGTATCTTAGTTTGCCCGCACGCTTGTCTATCTCAAACGCTACTTCGCTAAGCGTCTTAGCATCGGCATTTGCGACCATTTTATATAGCTCGTCGTTTGTGCTATTTTCAAGCGACGCGGCAAAAAGCCCGCCCGCAACCAGCATACTAATCAAAACTACTTTTTTCATTTTCTCTCCTTTAAAAAGATGAGCGAAGTTTAAAGAAAAGTCGTGAAAAAAATGTTAATTTAAAATTTCGTTGATTTTTTTGACGAAATTTAGCGGATTTACCTGCACGCCGCCCGCGATCACGCCAAAGTGCAGGTGCGGCCCGCTCACTCGCCCGCTAGCACCGCTAAGCGCGATGATATCGCCTTTTTTGACGCTTTGTCCGACTTTGACGTTTAGCGCGCTTAGATGATAGTACTGCGTGTAAATGCCCTCTCCGTGGTCTATAACTACAGATCCGCCCGCATAGTAGCGATCTTTTGCGATGACGACTACGCCGTCGTTTGCCGCGATAACGGACGTGCCGACCGCGGCCCTAAAGTCCGTGCCGCCGTGGTAGCTCTTTAGGGTACCGTTAAATACGCGCGCAGTACCGAACGGACTCGTAACCGACGAGCTCATCGGTAGGATAAATTTGGAGTTAAATTTTAGCCCGACATTAGTCGTGGCGTAGATTTTATTTGCCTCCTCGCGCTCCTCCTCGATACGCTTTAGAACCTCT
Source organism: Campylobacter showae CSUNSWCD (assembly GCF_000313615.1). Classification (NCBI taxonomy): domain Bacteria; kingdom Pseudomonadati; phylum Campylobacterota; class Epsilonproteobacteria; order Campylobacterales; family Campylobacteraceae; genus Campylobacter; species Campylobacter showae. Next base: position 11,448 of record NZ_AMZQ01000020.1, read on the forward strand.
TTTGGAGGCGTCACCTTACTACCCTCGACGGTTATTTTTTCTTTTTTATATTCGCCCTCCATGATCTTAAAAACTATCGTCTCGTCGCCGCTTTTAAGCCCGTTTATTAGCTTGATTTCGCCCTTTTGACGGTAGCTAGCAGCAACTACGGCAAATTTTAAATTTTCATCGCCAGGCACGCTAAGCCAGCGCTTTTTCTTGCCGTCGATGCTTAAATTTCCGGCAAATTTAGCCTCCACTTGCACTATCTCCACGTCGCCGTTTACGATCGTCTGAGTTTCGCTCGGCGCGCTGCCCTGCCCTTTTGCGCTTAAATTTAGGCAGATCAAAACGGCTAAAATAATCTTTTTCATTTACATCCTTTACGTAAATTTAATGAATAATTTTTAAATTTAATAAAAAAATACTATAATAGCGGGTGAATTTTACGAAAAAGGAAACGAAAATGAAAAGATTTTTAAAGCTTGCCGCTTGCGCACTTTTGCTCGGTCAGCTTGCTTATGCGGATTTTACACAAAATCAAAAAGTAAGAACATCATTTGATATCTTAAACGATCTAGGTTCTAGAAAACTGCTAAATTTAAAAGATACTAGCGAAATAAGAGGCATAATAGTCATACCAGAAGTAGTTAGCGGCGGGCTAGTCGTGACGACTCATACTGGAGACGGTATATTCGTCGGCAGAAATGATGAAAATGAATGGAGCAGTCCGATATTTATAAATTTTAAAGGCGGTGGCATAGGTCTGCAGGGCGGCTATAAATCAACCGACCTTGTTGTGCTTTTTAAATCAAGAAGATCGTATGCAGGACTAATAAACGGCAAAGGTCAAATCGATCTTAGCGCCGATGCCGTAGTACTGGGCGCGGGCGAAAAAGCCGGTGTAATGAGCGATCTGCCTGAAATTACGGCTTGGGCTACGTTAAGAGGCAAAAGCAGGGGCCTTTTTGCAGGCGTTAGCGTTAACACGTCTTTGGTCGTGGTAGACAAGCAGGCTACGTATGATTATTACGATAGAATGTATGATATGGAAGATATCTACAACAACTCCCCGAAAGACTCAAGATATACAAAAACGCTAAAAGAAGTATTAAATAAATATTTTAAATAATTAAGAAGAAAAACGGTTTGGCCTAGCGGCTAAACCGTATAAAGAGAGACGAATCTTTTTTTGTTGATCGGCGAAAACTGAGTCATATACTCAAACGCTTCTTCATAGTCTCCGTCGGTATATTTTGCGACCTCTTCGATAAGCTCGAAAAGCTCCTCGTCGTCAAGCGATTCAAAGTTGCCTCGGTTTTCCAAAACCTCCAGCAAAACCGCTTCAAGCTCTAGTTCATCGTACGTCATGGCTTCCCTTTTAAAATTTTTGCGGAATTATGCCAAAATAACCTTTATAACCGCTTAGTCAAAATCTCTATTTTTTGAGAATTGGTCTTAAATTTATCGCATTATCAGCTTTTTTTACTATAATAGAAAATAATTTTAATCGGCTGAAACGGTGGCAAAATGCACACTTTTGATAAATTTTATATGAAATTTTTAGAGCTTTTACGGGATTACGGATATAAAAATTCCGCCGCAAAAGAGCAAATTTTAAAAATTTTATTTTCCAGCGACGAGCACCTTGGTGCAAGCGAGATACAAACTAAGATCAAAAGTGAATTTAGACGAAATGTGAGCCTCACGGCGATCTATCAGTTTTTAAATTTTTTGCAGGATTTCGGGCTGGTTTTGAGTTTTGAAGAGAACGGGATAAATAAATTCGAGCTAAATTTAAAGTCGCATCACGATCATCTCGTCTGTACCAAGTGCGGCGCGACCGAGAATTTTTTCGATAAAGATATAGAAGAAAAACAAGAGCAAATTTGTAGAAATTCAGGCTTTAAACTCGAAGGCCATGCGATGATTTTATACGGAATTTGTCTAAAGTGCCAAAACAAATAGCCTATTTTGCGCCTCTTTATCAAAAATGATTTGATAACGATATGCAAAAAAGTTTCAGTTAAATTTAAGCGTAGCAAATAGATAATACGCCAAAAAACAAAGGAGAAACATGAGCGCAGCGCCACATATACCATCGGAGTTAGTCTTACGCATAGCTTCGTATTTTACGCCGATCCACCACGTCGCAGGCCGTTTAAGAGTCCGCGTCAGCAGCGATATCAAAAAAGAAGCGGACAGCTTGCCGTTAGAAAAAATAGATCAAACGATCAAGCAAATAGACGGCATAAAAAACGTCAAATTTAACAAACTAATCGGTTCTGCAACGATCGAGTACGACCACGAAGTTTTCCCGAAAAAGATGTGGGATGATCTGCTAAAAGGCGAAAATTTGCACGAAATCTCAGCCCTCATCAACAATCTAGCTCAAAAAGCTACCGGCGGCGCAAGATGAACGAGGAGCTAAAGCAAGCCGCAAATGCGGTATTTTTACTAGAGTCGCAAGGGATCAAATTTTACGAAAACGTCTGCAAAAAAGATGAAATTTTTGATCAAATTTTAGCCGTTAGGCAAAGCGGATTAGAGCTTTTAAAGCCTTATGCAGATCCTGCCGACCCGCAAGTTTTTTGCACTTTTGTGTGCGAGGATCTTGACGCCTGCTTTATAAAAGCCCTAAACTACGAGCTTGAGCTAAATGCGTTTTATGAAAATTTGACCGACAGCATAAACGATGAAAATTTTAAAGATATTTGTTTTAGGCTTTGGGCGACGTCAAATAACGAATACATCCCGGCCCTAAAAGCAAAACTGGCTCAAATTTTAGCCACGCAGTTTCAAGGTGCGGATAACGCAAGCCAAGAGGAGCAAGCGCAAACGGCTCAAAATCCGAGCGACAATATCTTAAACGCTTTTGATTCGGATGGCTTTAAGCAAATCAGCCAAACGCTGGAGCGCATAAGCTCCGGACAAGGCAGCAAAGAGGACGCGATCGCGCTTTTAAACAATCCGAATTTTTCATTTTTCGGCGGTTTGGCGCTTGGCGGACTAGCCAGCATGATGCTAAGTAAAAATTTAGATAAAAATAAAGATAAAGAATAAAATTTAACATAAAGGATAAAAAATGGCATTACCGTTTATCGCAGGTGCGGTTTTAGGAGGTTTAGCTGTCGCGGCTTTTGGCAATAAAGAAAAAATCAAATCGGCTCTTGAAAGCGGACTAGATAAAGGCAAAGAATTTGCCCAAAACGCAAAAGAATTTGCCGAGAAAAAAGTAGGCGAAGCAAAAGAGTACGCCGAGAAAAAATTTGCTAAAACAAGCGAAGAGGCAACCGAAACAAAAAAACGCACAAGACGCACTAGCGCCGAAGTAGCCGCTGAAAAAGAAGCCAAAAAAACAAAGTCTAAGAAAAAAAGCGCTCCAAGAGCTAAAAAAGCTCCGGCAAAAGCAGCCGAGCAAACCGAAAGTCTAGCCGAAGATATCGCAAATGCGCTTGAGCCGAATTTAGAAAAATAATAAAGGTATAGAATGAATTTAACATCAACAACCAGACTTCCAGCAGACCACTTAATAAGCGGCGCGCTAATCGGCGCAATGGCAGCCGGCGGCGTAGAAATACTAAACTATAAAAAAGGCAAGGTCAGCAAGACGCAGGCCGTAGCTAAAACGACTAAAATCGCTATCCAAGGCGGTATCGTCACGGCGTGCGCTATCAGCGCATCAAACAAACTAGTCTCGGCGCGCTATCTTGCGGCTGCGGCAACCGTTGCCGCCGGTATCGCCGGCGTAATCGCTACGGAAAAAATAATCAAAATTTTAGAGGAAGATAAATGAAAAACCCTTACATAAACGAAACGCAAACTATAAATCAATTAAACGAAGACGGTAGCATGACTACGACTACTACGACGGTAAAGACTACCGGCGCTCCAAGCGCGCTGGATAACAGCATAAATAATGCGCTAAAAGACTTTATCCCCGCAAATTTTAATGCCGCGGGCTTCATAAAAGGCGCGCTAATAGGCGGCGTCGCAGCCTACGTGCTAACTAATGAAAATGCCCAAAAGGCGATATTTTCCGCCATAGTAAAAGGCTCAAATTTGCTTCAAGCCGGATTTGAGGAGTTAAAAGAACGCTTTGAAGACGTAAAGGCTGAAATTGACTCCCAAAAATAACGTTCGCATCGCACATCTAATAAAAAATCGCGTTAGGTTTATCTGCGAACGTATCGGCGAGAACTGCGACGAGAGCCATTTGGAGGCGCAAATTTCCGAATTTAAATACGTAAAAAGCGTCAGAGTAAATAAAAAAGCTAAAAGCATCGTGGTCGGCTTTGAGTCAAATTTAGACGAGATTAAAGATTTTATCGAGAATTTACAGATTAAAAATTTAAGCAAGCGTAAAGAAGAGCCGAGCAAGGCTGAAATTTATAAAGCTGCAGCCGCTTTAGCTCTCACCCCGCTGATTGGTAGCAATGGCGTAAAGGCTGCAGTTAGCCTCGTCGCCGCAGCTCCGCTACTAAAAGAAGGCGCAAGCGAAGCCGTAAACGAGGGCGTAACCTCAAAGGCTCTTGAAGCAGCGGCCGTCGGCGTGAGTCTAGCCAGGCGCGACTTTTTGGCGGCAAATAGCACAAATCTCATGCTAACTATCGGCGAATACATGGAAGAAAGCGCCGTACATCGCAGCGACGACCTCATCAAAGAGCTAGCCCGCCCAAACATCGAAGAGGTCTGGATCGAGATAAATGATCACGGCAAAAAATCTCTCAAAAAAATCCCGACCGCAGACGTAAAAATAGGCGACATCGTAGTAGTCGGCGCAGGCGAAAGCATCGGCATCGACGGCTATATCGTCGAAGGCACCGCGAGCGTAAATCAAGTCTCGATGACGGGCGAAGCAGAGCCGGTCAAAAAAGAGCGCGGCGACCGCGTGATGAGCGGAACGGTCGTCGAGGACGGACGCATAAAAATTTGGGCCGAGAGTATAGCGGCCGAGAGCGCAACAGCGAGGATAAAATCCTACATCCAAAGCTCGCTAAACGAAAAATCGGCCGTCGGGTTAAAAGCCACGAGGCTAGCCGACAAGCTAGTGCCCGTGACGCTAAGCCTAGCCGGCGTTTCGTATCTGCTTAGCCGCGATATGACGCGCGTCGCTAGCGTCTTGCAGGCGGACTACTCCTGCGCGCTAAAGCTAGCCACACCCGTCGCCTTTAAATCAAGCATCTCAAAAGCAGGCCGCAACGGCGTGCTGATAAAGGGCGCTAAATCTATCGAAGCGCTAGCGAGCGCAGATACTTTCGTCTTTGATAAAACGGGCACATTAACGCACGGCAGCTTAAGCGTCGTGAAAGTTCACTCGTTTAAAAAAGAATTTACCGAGGCTCAGCTCTTAAATTTGACCGCAAGCGCAGAGGAGCACTACTTTCACCCCGTAGCCGAGGCTATCGTAAAGGCCGCTAGAGAGATAGGCTTTCATCATATCCACCACGACGAGGTCGAGTTTATCGTCGCTCACGGCGTGAAAACCTACGTAGGCGGCAAAGAGGTCGTGATCGGCTCGCGGCATTTTTTAGAGGACGACGAGCAAATTTCATTTAGCAAACACGAAGAAATCATAAAAAGCGAAGTAGATAGCGGACTTACGCTACTATACATAGGCTACGACAAAGAGCTTTTAGGTATCATCGCCATGCGCGACACTATGCGAGAAAACGCCGCGCAGACGCTGGCAAAACTGCGAAAACTAGGCGTAAAAGAGCTAATCATGCTAACGGGCGACGTGCAGTCTAAAGCTGATCAGGTAGCAAGCGAGCTAGGTATCGATAGAGTCTATGCAAACTGCCTACCTACCGATAAAGCAGGCATTATCGAGCAGCTAAAAGCCGAAGGTAAAAAAGTAGCCTTCGTCGGAGACGGCATCAACGACGCGCCAAGCCTCACCAAGGCGCACGTAGGCATCAGCATGCAAAGAGGTGCAGACATCGCAAAAGCTACCGCCGACATCAGCCTACTAAAAGACGACATCGGCTCGGTCGCCGTCGCAAAAGACATCGCAAATAAAACGATGAGGCTGATAAATACGAATTTTAACGCTACCGTCGGCATAAACTCGCTCATCCTAGCAGGTGCTACGTTTGGACTCTTTAACCCTATCGCCACGGCCGTTTTACACAACGGCACGACGATCGGACTGCTGGCAAATTCGATGAAAGGCGTCAAGATAGGCGCGAAGTAAATTTGAAGGAATGACGGTTGATAGATAAAATTTTAAAATTTATGAACGACGAGATGTCGCTAACCAACGACTTTTTATACGGCTATTTTTTGGTTATCGTGCTCGTTCTTACTGGTATTTATTTTAGCTATATCACTAGATTCGTGCAGTTTAGGATGTTTTTCGAGGCGTGCAAAGTGCTAGTCGAGAAAAAAGATAAATACAACAAGCACCACCTTACGCCCTTTCAAGCGCTTATGATCTCTACCGCCTCGCGCGTGGGCATCGGAAATATCGCCGGCATCTCCGCTGCTATCGTAGCCGGCGGTCCGGGCGCGCTATTTTGGATGTGTTTGATGGCGTTTTTGGGCGCGGCTTCGGCATTTGCCGAGAGTACGCTAGCTCAAATTTACAAAACCAAAGACGTATTCGGCTTTAAGGGCGGCCCGGCATACTACATCAAAAACGGTCTAGGCATTAAATGGCTAGCTACGCTTTTTGCAGTTATCCTCGTCATTACCTACGCTTACGGATTTAACGGCCTACAAAGCTACACCATGACCTCCGCCTTTCAAATTTACTACGACCAAAGCGCGGGCGCTACGAGCTTTAGCGATAGCGGCTTGCCGGTTGGTATCGGGCTCATCCTTACCGCATTTGCGGCGGTTATGTTTTTTAGCAAGAGCCATATTATCGGCAAGGTTAGCTCCTACATCGTGCCTTTTATGGCGCTTGCTTACATCCTGCTAGCCTTTATCGCGATCTGCTTAAATTTAGACAAGCTCCCGTCAGTATTTGATATGATTATAAAAAGCGCCTTTGATTTTAAGGCGATATTTGGCGGATTTGCCGGTAGCGTGATCGTCTACGGTATCAAGCGCGGACTATTTTCAAACGAAGCGGGCATGGGTTCTGCGCCAAACGCGGCCGCTGCTGCTCATACTAGCCACCCGGTTAAACAAGGACTCGTGCAGGCGATGGCGGTTTTTATAGATATGACGATCTGCGTGGCTTCTGGCATGATAGTGCTTTTCTCGCAGGCCTATATCACAAAGCAAACTGGCGCCAGCGGCGAGCTACTAACCGCGCTTCCTTTGGTGCAGGCTGCAATGCGCGAGTACTACGGCGAGATCGGCCTTCACTTTACGACGCTTGCGGTGGTGCTTTTTGCGATCACATCGCTGATCGGCAACTACTACTACGCGCAGGCAAATATCAAATACCTCACCAAAAACCACAAAATCGCCATGGCATTTAAGGTTACGGCGGTCGCAATGATATTCGTCGGAGCGCAGATGAACCTAACTATCGCCTGGAACATCGCCGATATCACGATGGCTGCGATGGCTACGATAAATATCGCGGCGATCTTTATGCTATCAAAAGTCATGATAAAAGCCCTAAAAGACTACGAATCGCAAAGAAAAGCTGGGCTAAATCCGGAATTTGACCCTGAGAGCATAGGTATCGCAAACACAACTTGCTGGAGAAAAAAATGAACATAAACGGACAACTTTTAAATTTACAAACCCATAGAAAAGTCGCCAAAGTCGGCATGAGCGTCACCTTAGCTACCGTTTGCCTAACAGCACTCGGGCTTAAGGGTAGAAACAAAAGCCGCTGCGCGAAGCTACACACGATAGCAGGTATCGCATTTGTGGGATTTTCGCTCTACCACGCGGGACTTTACGAAAACGGCTTTTTTAGAAATATGATCGTAAACGCAAATAAGAAAAACGCCGAGGCAAAAAGGCTAGCAAGCGATGATCAAGATAAGTGACGCCGAAATTTTAGCCTACATCGGCGAGGATCTGCCCTACTTTGATCTCACGACATCGCTTCAAGGCATCCGCAAAAATGCCGTTTTAACCATACTGCCGCGCGAGGACGTGACGGTTAGCTGCGTAGACGTAGCGGCCGATATCGCGCGTTTGCTTGGCTGCGAGGTTCAAATTTGCGTCCCAAACTCAGCCGTCGCGGCCGCAAAAAAGCCGATCGTAAAAATAAGCGGCAGTTACGACGACGTGCACAAAGCCTGGAAGCTAGCGCAAATTTGCCTAGAGTACGCCTGCCGGATCGCCACCTACGCAAGAGCGATGAACGAAGCCGCCAAAAGCGTAAATCCAAAATGCGAAATCCTAGCCACGCGCAAGAGCTTTCCGTTTGCTAAGAAATTTTGCCTAAAGGCCGTGCTTGAGGGCGGCTGCGGCGTGCATAGGCTAAATTTGAGCGATAGCGTGCTGTTTTTCAAAAATCATATAAAGGCCTACGACTCGTATGAGGAGTTTTTGGCCCAAATTCCAACCTTCAAAGCAAAATCTCCCGAGCGCAAAATCGCCGTCGAATGCGAAAATTTAGATGATTGCGAAGCGCTTTTAAAGGCGGGCGCCGACGTCGTGCAGTGTGATAAATTTATACCAGCAGCCGTAAAGCGAGCGGTAGGCTTGCGAGATAAAATCGCCCCAAACGCAGCCCTAGTCGCAAGCGGCGGGATAAATCTAAAAAACGTCATAGAATTCGCTGTCACCGGCGCGGACGCACTCGTTACGTCTGCTATGTACACGCAAGGCATGGCCGACATCACGGCGGTTTTAGAGATAGTATAATTTGCAAATTTGATGGACCGCTTGGCGAGCCAAATTTGCTTTTGCGTTTAGCGTATAGCTATATCAAACTCTCTTATTTCTATCATTTCTAAGTTGTCTCACTTTTGTAGCGCAGGCAAAATATTTCGTCAAACTCCAGCTCTAAATCGAGTAAAAATCAAGGCAACCAAACTACTGAGGCGTTATAATTCTGCCAGTTCAAAACCACATCTATTATCTCTAACATAATTTATATAGTTTTTTGCTATGCTAAAGATAAATGCGTGACTATAAGTATAAGTTTAGACAGGTTGAATGGCGTGTTGCGTATATTTAATACTTTAAAACCAAAACTTAAAAACGCTTACTACAAGTAAAGCGGCGATGTTTGCTCTCGCCGCTAGTTTTAAATTTTAGCCTAATTTGGCTTCAAATTTGACTACTTTGCCGCTACGCTTGCTCGCTCGTAGTGCGCTATGATTTTGTTATGGATTAGTAGCGAGATATAAATCACCGCACCGCCAAGGCATAGTCTTAGTATGTCCGCGTCTTTATGCCAAAATACTAAATTTACTATGATAGCAGCAGGTATTAGAGCGTTATTCATGATGGCTAGAGTACCGCTATCTACCTCGCATGCGCCTTTGTTCCATAAAAAGTATCCTAGACCGCTAGCTCCGATACCAAGCCACAGCAGTACGGCGCCTTGCGTGAGGTCGAGGTTGATTTTTTCCGCATTTCCAAACATAGCAAAGGCTACGCCCGTAACCGCCGCGGCTCCGACGAAAAAGTAGCCAAAAACCCCTCTTTGCTCGTTAAAATCACGCTTTTCTAGCAAAAATTTATACGCGCTCTGTCCGACACCAAAGCACAAATTCGCCCCCTGTACGAGCAAAAATCCGTGCCAAAAGCCACTATTTACGTTGCCGTACTTGATGATGAGCGCGCCCAAAACCGCCGTGCCGACGCTAAAAAGATACAGTAGCCTAAGCCTGCCTGCGAGCACGTCGTAAACCACGCTCACGTAAAACGGCGTAAATATCGTAAAGAGCGCAACCTCGGCGACGCTAAGGTATGCAAACGAGTTGTAATAAAAGATATACATCGCGCCGATCTGCACCGCGCCGATCGCGGCTACTTTGGCGTATAGAGCGAGGTTTTGCGCAGCAAAATCCTTAATCATAAATGGCAAAAACACGCCAAGCGCAAGCACGACGCGCGAAAATGCGGCGAAATAGCTATCCACTCGCCCCGCCAAAAACTCGCCGATGAGGCTAAAGCTAAACGCCCAAAGCACCGTAACAAAGATCAATTTTTTCACGCATTCTCCATTTGAGTTAAATTTCGTCTGAAATAGTAGCAAAATAGGCTTAAATTTGACGGATTTTACGGCGGAGGCTTGAGAATTTTACGCGAAGCAGAGATTTGCAAATTTAAGATGATTTTGTATTTTTGCGTATTAAATTTACTTGCCGCTACAGCTTGCCTTCTTTTGCCAAATCTAAACTTAAAGGCATAGTCGCCAAACCGCACCACTAAAATTTAGCTCAAAAATCCCCGCATCATATAGGCTCCTGCCGCACCCGCCTGCTTGATCTCGCTTAGATTTTCAAAATTTATCCCGCCGATAGCGTATGTTTTTATGCTTAAATTTTCGCAAATTTCTCGTAAAAATTTAAGCCCCCTGCCTCGCTCTAGCGCGTGAGAGGGCGTATCAAAAATATGCCCAGCCACGACGTAATAAGCGCCTAGCTCCTGCGCCGATAAAGCCTGCTGCAAAGAGTGCACCGAAACGCCGATTTTGAGTTTTTGCGTCAAATTTGACGCGAAAATGCCAGGGGCTTCGTCTTTATCCGAGCGTACGCCGTCAAATTTAACCAAATCTCTCAAATTTGTAGCCCTCTCGCCACTCGTAGAAGCAAATTTAGCAAAAGACAGATGTAGCTCGCTCACGCCAAGCCTGCTTGCAACGCTTGCGTGAGTATGTAAAATAAGCCGCGCGCCGGAATCGTACTCAGCGATGATCTCAAGCGTTTTGCGGGCTAAATTTTCGTACTCACACTCAGGCAGATCGCTCTCCCGAAGTAAAATTTTATCCGCCTTGCCGCTTTGCGCTACTCGCCTAACGTCAGCGAAAAAATCCTCGCTCAAGCGGCGGTTCGTCACCCAAACGAGCTCAAATTTACCAAAATCCATCGCCCTTTACCCCAAAAGCCAAATTTTACGCCCGCAAAATGCGCGACCGATAGCCAGCCGCCTCAAACGTAAATATGCTCGCTCATCACGGGCTGCAAATTTAGCCCACGCACGGCGAGCAGCATCTCCTCGACCGAGCGCACGTCGCTGATCTCAAACTGCTCGTCGCCCTTTTTGGCCTTATCCGAGTGCGTCCCCACACCCGTGCTAACGCCGGCCGAGATTTTGTTCGCAGCGACTGCGATGACGCCGTCACGAAAGCGCGCCGACTCGCGCGTAGAGATCGTGATGTTTGCATACGGTAAAAAAAGGCGGTACGCGCAGATGACCTGAAATAACGCTCTCTCATCGACGTCTCGCGGACCGACGTGAGCCTTGTTTATCGCTGGGCGCAGACGTGGGCAAGATAGCGCGATCTCAGCGTGCGGGTACTTTTGCTGTATAAAATGCGCGTGCAGCGCGGTGGATAGCGCGTCTTTTCTAAAGTCATCAAGCCCCAAAAGCGCGGCAAATCCGACGCTACGCATACCGCCCATGAGAGCGCGCTCCTGAGCGTGGAAGCGGTAGGCAAATGAGCGCTTGACACCGCCTAGGTGAAATCTAGCATACGCCGCCGGGTCGTAAGTCTCCTGAAAAACCACGACGTAGTCCGCGCCGCAACCGTGCAAAAACGCGTATTCGTCGGCATTTAGCGGATATATCTCGACGCCTACGTTGCTAAAAAACCTAGACGCTTCCTTGCAAACCTCTCCGATATAGCCCAGATCGCTTTTTTTCGCGCTTTCGCCGGTTAAGATCAGCACGTCTTTTAGCCCGCTTTTTGCGATATTTGCCAGCTCCGTCGCCGCCTCGTCCGCCTTTAGCCGCACGCGCGAGATCTTGTTTCGCGAGCTAAAACCGCAGTAGACGCAGTCGCTGTCGCAAAAATTTGAGATATAAAGTGGCGTAAAAAACTGTACCGAGTTGCCAAACTGCCTGCGCGTCCTATCTCGCGCCGCCTCCGCCATCTCGCCTAAAAATGCGCCGGCAGCCGGGCTTAGAAGCGCTTTTAGTCCCTCTGTGCTTAGATCTTCCTCGTTTAGAGCGCGCCTAACGTCGCTAGCGTCAAATTTCGCGTAGTCGTAGTCTTCGCGCGCGGCTAGCACCCGCCGCATCAGCGTTTCATCTATGCGCTGCGCGCCGTCGGCATACTCCATCACGTCTAGATTTTTCAAATATTTCTCCGTTTTTTATCTAAATTTCGGGCGTTAAATTTGATCGTTTTTAAAGGCTAGGAGCCGTAAATTTTACGCGCCTAGACCCGCGCCTTTTCGGCGCTAAATTAAAACCGCGCGAAATCGTCAAATTTAAAATTCGCAGTATTTAACGAGGCAATTTTCATCCTCGCCCGCATCAAATTTGACGCCGTTTTCATGCTGTCAAATTTAAAGCCAAATTTACTCCAAAAATCCCGTCAGCGGACTCGACGCCCGTGCGCTTTCGCTCACACCACCAAGCCCGGATAGATACGCTAGCCTGCCCGCATGAATCGCAAGCGCAAAGGCTCGCGCCATCGTTTTTACGTCGCCCGCAGTCGCTATCGCGGTGTTTGCCATCACGGCTGCGCAGCCCATCTGCATCGCCTCGCACGCCTGCGCGGGAGTGCCGATACCCGCATCCACGATCACTGGCAGGTCTATCTCGTCGAGTAAAATTTTTATAAATTCGCGCGTACAAAGGCCTTTATTCGTCCCGATCGGAGCGCCAAGCGGCATCACGCACGCAGCACCCGCCGACGCTAGATCGCGCGCTACGTTTAGGTCGGGGTACATATAGGGCATCACGACAAAGCCCATGTTTGCGAGCTTTTCGGTCGCTTTTATCGTTTCGTAGTTATCTGGTAGCAGGTATTTGCTGTCTCTGATGACCTCAACCTTCACGAGATCTCCGCAGCCAGCCTCGCGCGCTAGCTTTGCGATACGCGCGCACTCATCTGCGTTCCTGGCACCTGAGGTGTTTGGCAGTAGCGTCACGCCCTTTGGGATAAAGTCTAAGATATTTTCCAGCCCACCCTCGTTTACGCGCCGAAGCGCTAGCGTCACGATCTGTGCGCCCGCCTCGTGCACCGCTGCCTCCAAAAGAGGTAGCGAAAATTTACCCGATCCCAGGATAAAGCGCGAGCTAAATTTATGCCCGCCAAGCTCTAAAATATCGTTATTTTCATCAAATTTCATCTCAACCTCCGCCTACAAAATGCACTATCTCGGCCGAGTCGCCATCTCTTAGCGCCGTATCAAATTTATCTTTTGGCAAGATTTCGCCGTTTAGCTCGACCGCGATACGCTCAGGCTTTAGCCCCTTCGCCGCGAGGAGTTGCGCTACCGTTTTGCCGATAAACTCGCTCTCGTCTTTGCCGTTTATTTTTAGCATTTTCTTTCCGTTTTATTAAATTTAGCGCGCCCGTGCGGGTCAAATTTCGCGCTGCGTAAGCTCGCGATTATACCGCTTTTTACTAAATTTAAGCCAAATTTTTCATCGCAAGCGTGCATGCGGCAAGCCCGTAAAATGCGACGCAAAGGCTAACTGCGAGCCCAAAAACGCTAACTGCGGGCGTCTGGCTAAAACTAAGCGCGAAAAACGAGATAAAGCTCGTCACAAACGCGGCAAATATCCCAAAAACGCGCTCCCGCCGCGACAAGTCCTCATTTAGCGCAAAAATGAGATAATCTATCCCGACCGCGCTCGCCAAAATAAGCCCGAAAATCGCAAAAATATTTACGTGGGCGCCAAGCGCTGCAAAACCGCAAAGCACGGCCAGCACGCCAAGAGCGATGACGCTCATAACCAAAAGCGAGCGCGCCGCCCCGAAAAACGCCCACAAAAGCGCAAGCGCAACCAAAAACGCACCGCCCTTTAGCGCCGCAGCCCAGGCCTTGGCCTCGGTCAAATTTTGATTTAGCGCACCGACGAAATCGACGTTAAAAGCGCCATTTGCTTTTAAAATTTCATCCGTTTTTGCACCCCCAGTAAGCCCATCGGTATACACTGCGCTACTGTTTTGGCTCGGTAAAAATCGCGTCAAATTTTTTGCCGCGTCAAATTTTAAAATCTCGCTAACACCGATAGTTTGCGCGTTTGCAATCTTTTCTAGTTCTGACTTTACTAACTCGCTAGGCAATCCAAACTGTGCGTAAATTTTAAAGATCTCCTCGTCCTTTGCGGCCTCTTTAAAGATATTTTTTACACTTTCCTGCTCGGCTCGGCTTAGGATAAATTTAGAAATCGATGCGTAGTCTTTGACGAGATTTGCCTGCTTCAGCTCTCGCATCAGCCGCTTTTCATCGCCAATTAGATCGCTGCCGCCCTTTATCACGATGACGGAGTTTTGCGGCGCGGCGCCCGTTATCTCGCTGATCTTTTTAGACTGCTCCAGTAGTTCCGCAGGCGAGCTTGCGTAGTCTTTGATTTGCTCGGGTACGCTTAGACTTTTAAAATTTAGCACCAAAATTCCCACGCAAAGCGCAAACACGGCGAGTAAAGTTTTTAAATTTATCGCCCCCGCCGCACGCTCGCAAAGTCCCGCAAATTTATCAAAAAACCTTGAAAACAAGGCACTTTGCGAAAACGTCGCGCCCTCAAAGATAAAAGGTAAGCAAAAATATGTAAATAAAAACGCCCCAAGCAACGTAAATAGCGAAAATATCGCGGTTTGGCGCAGCAGCTCAAGCGACGAAAAGGCAAAAACGCCGTATCCGCTCATCGTGATGCAAAGCCCGAGCAAGAAAATTTTAAGCATCGGACGCACGCTCGCGGCTGCCACGGGCGCGTTTTGATTTTTACCCAGCCAGTGCAATGCAAAATCAAACATAAGGCCAACGAGACTCGTGCCGATAACCACGACCATAACGCTAAGGCTCTCGTAAATCAAAAGCGAGGCAGCAAGCCCACACGCAAAGCCGAAAATCGCGACGAAAACGACGCAAAAAATGCGCAAATTTTTAAACGCGAGCAGCAAAAAAATCGCGCAAAGACCAAGCGAAACCGCGCTCATAATGGCACTTTCCTTGTCGCCGCCCGCTTTGCCGTAGGCTCCGTATAGCGCGCCGCAGCTAGCGTAAGCCTGCACCGCGTCCTGCGCCGCGAGCTCGCGTACGCTTTCATAAAATTTGATCAAATTTCGCGGTTCGTAGCTGGGCTTTAGGCGCGCTTTTACGAGGTAAAATTTACCGCTCTCGCGTACGGCTTCTAGCATCAAATTTGACAAATTTAGACTGATTTTGGAACCGTCTAGGCTCATGTGCGAGCTTAGAGCAAAAAAATCATCCTTCGCGTTAAGCGGCTTAAAGGCGAATTGATTAAATAAATTTTGCGCGCTTTGTTTAAAAAACTCGTTTTTGTCTTTTACTAAAAGCTCATAGGTTTGCTCGTTTAAAAGCGCGATTTTTAGGGCGTTTAGCTGAGTTAGATAGGAGGTTAAATTTACGTCCTGCTTTGCGCGGTACTCCTCAAAAACTCCGCTTTGTGCGGCTAAATTTTCGCTTTTTTCTAAAAACTCGGGCGAATCTGAAGCTAGCAAAAACTCGCCCGAAGCGTTATCAAGCATCGATTTTAGAGCCGTTTGCTCGGCGGAGTTTTCAAAATTTACTAGAGAAAAAATATCCGCGTTTATCTTTTTGGCGTTTGTAAAACAAACGGCGAGCGCAGCTAAAAACGCCGCTAAAAAGATAAAAAAACGCGCGGATTTTTTCATTTTACGTTGTAAAAATCATTTACCGTTTTATCGCCGCTAACCTCGTTTAGCACGATTTTTTTGACGTATTTATCGCCTCCGACCAAGATACGCGTAAAGATTTGCTTTAGCAGCACGTTTTTGGGCGTTAGCTCGATTTTCCAGTTGTTTTTGTCGCCTGAGATTTTAAAGATAAATTCCTTCTCAAGCTCGGCCTTATCGAGCTTTATGATGGATAAAAAGAGCTTTTTATCAAAATTTTGATCGATTTTTATGAGCTGATTGCCGCTTTTTTGAAAGATACCGCGCTCATTTATGACGATGCTCACGGCGATCGGGCTTAGCGTGTCGTAGAGTAGCTCGCTTTGGCTGAGTTCAAATTTGCCGTAGCTTTTAAACTCCACGTTAAAGCCACTCAAAAACTTCGTCTGCGCGAAATCACCGCTGATATTTTGCGTTTTGATTTGAGATTTTATCTCGTTAAAATCAAGCCCCATCAGGCTCGCCGCCAAACTAAAAATTATTGCTATTTTTTTCATTTATATACCTTTTTATTGCATTTTGTAACTCTTGCGGGATCTCAAAGCACGTCTGCATCGCGCGCATATCGACGGCTGCTTGCGAGCTAGAGCCCGTGCACAGCGTCTCGCCGGTTTTTGCGCTTTTTACGACGTAGCCGATCTTTAGAAAGCACTCGCACTCCTTTAGCGTCGCCTCCACCTCAATCTCGTCGCCGAAAAATACGGGCTTTACGTATTTGGCCTCGATTTTTACGATCGGGTAGGCATATCCATCCGCTCTCATCGCCTCGTAGTCGTAGCCTATCTCCTCTAGTAGCGCGCATCTAGCCGTCTCGAAATACTTCACGTAGTTGCCGTGCCACACGACGTTCATGCTGTCCACGTCGTAAAACTGCGCCTTTAGCGCGATTGATTTTGATATCATATCATCTCATCTCCAAAAATCAAAAAAATTAAACCACTGCACGGGCGTTTGTTTGCAGCGATTTTCTAGCTCGCGGACGTAAATTTGCAGATATTCGCGCACTGCGGCGGCTTTGTCTCGCCCTAGCTTTACGGTGCTTGCTAGCGGCACTAGCTCGATCCTAAATTTACCCTCTATCTTCTGGCACCATAGCGAGCTTATCTTTACGCCTAATATCCCCGCGATCAGGTACGGACCGTAGTTAAAGTTCGCCTCCTTGCCAAGAAATTTGACGCGCGCGGCCTTATCTCCGCCAATAGGCGTTCTATCGCCCATTATGCCGATGTGCTCGCCGCTTTCGACGATATTTTTTAGCTCCAGCATCGCGGCTACGTCGAGCTCATTGACCAGCATCATGCGCACGCTGCCGTCGTTTTGGCTGATGCGCTTTAGCACCTCGTTAAACTCGCGCGAGTTTTTGTCGTAAGCCAAAATCACCATCCTAAAGCCATCGACCCGCGCGCCCAGAGCCTTGCAAATTTCTACGTTTCCAAGGTGTGCCGTGAGCAAAATTTGCCCTTTTTTCGCGCCGATTAGCTCGCTTTTGATACGCTCTAGGTCAATGATTTCTAGCTCGCTATCCTTGATCTTGCCTTTCCAGACTCTAAATTTATCGCAAATAGCGACGCCAAATGCCTCAAAATTGCTAAAAACGCTCGTACCTTTTAGCGTCTGCGAACCTGCGAAATCGCTCAAATTTCGCCTAAATTCCGCGATGTTTTCGCGCTCGTTTTTTGAAAATATATAATAAAACCAAACCACGATTTTAACGATAAGCTTTAGCGCAAACTCTGGAAAAATTTGCGCTAAAAATAGGCTAAGCCTCAAAAAAAATGCGCCGCCTCTTTCCTGCTTTTTCCACCAGAGATTTTGCTCGGAGTTTTCTTGCGGTTTTTTTAAATTTTGCGCGTCGTTTGCGCCATTCTTAAAATTTGCGCTTTTGCTTAAATTTAACCCACACGTTCGCCAAATTTTATCAAGCATAAATTTAGGCAAAGAAAAAAAGTATTTTGCATGCATGAGGCTGATTAGCGCGTTATCGCGTAGCATCTTAAAGTGCGAAACACCGCCCTTTTCGTAGTGCACATAGGTATCGATCCAGCGCATATCTACGCCCTGTCTAGCAGCATTTACGAGGATTTCTATGTCAAATTCCATTCTATTCGTCTTGCTTTTTGCCGCCGCTTTTTTAAGCTGCTCTAAAGGATAGACGCGAAAGCCGCACATAGCGTCTTTGATGCCAAGGCTTAGCGTATTTATCGCAACCCAAAAATTCGTGATTTTCCTACCGTGGACGCGTGATTTTGGCGCGTCATCGCCGTAGATAGGATTTGCGCAGACGATACTTTGCGGGTGTGCCTCGCTCTGCCTCAAAAACTCGCCGATGAGCGCCGCGTCGTGCTGAAAATCGGCGTCGATCTGCAAAACGTGGCTAAAGCCGCGCTCCGACGCAAATTTAAACCCGTCCTTCATCGCGATGCCCTTGCCGCCGTTTTGCGCACGCGTGAGCAGCAAGATCCCCTCTGTCCGCTCAAGCTCCGCCAAAATTTGCTTGCTCGCCTCGTCCGAGCCATCATCCACGACGACAACGGGCAGCTCGTAGGTTTTTAGCGCAGTGATAAGAGCTTTGATATTTTGCGGATGGTTGTAAAAGGGCACCAAAAATGCAAATTTATTCAAAGTGTAGCCCTTCCCGTCGAGCACTTTTTGCCGTTGCAAAACAGCTCAAAATAAAGCTTGCCGCCGCGTTTTTCAAAATAAATTCGAAGCAAATCGCCAGGTCTTACAAACTTCATAAATTTTAGATTTTCAACCGTGCTAGCGCCGCTAATGTCGACACCCACCATGCTAGCTAGCTCAAAGACGTAGTCAAGCTGCATGAATCCGGGCAGCAGCGGTAAATTTGGAAAATGGCTTTCAAAAATCTCAAGTCCCGCGTGCATGATAGCGCCAAATTCGTACTTTTGCGCGCCGTCAAGCCGATCGCCGCCCTCGTCAAATTTAACGCAGCTAGCATTTGTGTCACAGTTTAAAGCGCTCTCTAAATTTTGGCCGCTTCCATAACAAATTTTGCCCGCTTCATTTACGCGCCCGCCGCTCCAAACGGGTTTAGGGCTAGCAAACAGCGCATTTTCAAATTCGCTTTTTTCAAATTTACCCTGCTGGTTTCGCGGCATTTTTTCTACTATTTTAAAGTATCGGACGCTGTTTTTAAACTCGAGCTTCAAAAGCTCTTTTAGCTCGGCTACCACGCCTTTTTTGCCGATTTTTCTAAATTTTTTAAGCCCCTCGCCGTTTAGCTGTAAAAGCGCGGCGATGCGTTTAAATTTCGGATGCGGCGCGCAGTAGCAGTCCGCGAGCAGGCCGCTTTCTAGCAGCTTTGCCTCAATGCTCTCCAGACTCACGCGCTTGTCGTTTAGCTTCACGATGCGGTCTATCCTGCCTTGTAGCGCGAGGCGATCCTCGTCGATGCTGGCCGCGTCGTTAGTCTGAAAAAACTCACACCAAGGCGAGCTCACGCTTAGCGCGCCTCTATCGTCTAGCCCTGCGTCCACCGCGTCAAATAGCCTAAGTCCGCACCCATCGTCTTTTGCCACTATGCCAGTTTCCGTGCTGCCGTAGATCTCAATGATCCGCGCGTCACAGATTCGGCCTAGCTCGCTTCTTAGCTCCTTTTTTAGCGGCGAACCCGCACTTACGATCCCGCTTAGGCCTTTTAGCGCGATTGCGGCGGGACTTTGAGCTAGAGTTCTAAGTAGAACCGGACTAGCGATAAATACGTGATTTGCGAGACTTAAACCCAAAATCGCCTCCGGGTAGTTTAGCTCGTCAGCGATGACGCGCGCGCCCAGCGCCAGCGGCAAAAAGACCTTAAACGTAAGCCCAAACATGTGCCTATGCGAAACGCTCGAAAAAAAGGTGTTTTGGCTGCTAAAATTTAGCTCGTCCGCTAAATACTCGCTCTCTTTTATCATCTGCGCGAGCGACTTTTCTATCATCTTGCTTTTGCCGCTCGAGCCCGAAGTTTGCAGGTAAAATTTAGCCTGCGGATCAAATTTAAGCCCTTTTGCGGGCTCGTTTGCAAGAAAATTTAAAAAATTTTCGTCGTTTACGGCGGTCAAATTTGCCTCATAGATCGGCTTTGCCAGCACGCAAGGTGCGGTACCCGCCAAAAGCGAGCCGAAAAACGCGGCATAAAATTTAAACGCATCATCGATGTAAATTTGCAGCTCTTTTACGCCCCCTTTTTCTAAAAACGCGGCAAATCTAAGGCACGCGTCAAAGACGTCGCGAGAGTCGTCCGTAAATCTAAAATTTTTTAAATTTTCCTCAAAGCTCATTATTTTTTATAAATCTCTTTCTAAGTAAAATTTCCCCGAAAAATAGCGCCCCCATCAGCGCGTAAGAGACCGCGCCGCTATAAACGCTCCAGTAAAATTTATCTTTCATCAAGGCTAGCGCGAGCGAGAAGGCGGCGTTAAAAACAAAAAACGCGCACCAAATTTTGGTCAAATTTCGCGTATAAATCACGCCTTTTTCGTCCAAATTTGGCTCTTTTAGTTTTGCTATTTTGGTGATGACGGCCTCGTTTTTTAAGCTAAAAGCAAAAAACGCCAAAAACGCCAAACTCACCAAAACAGGGTAAAGATACGCTAAAAACCCGCCTCTAAAAATCATACAAACTATAAAAAAAACAGCGGCAAGGGTGCTAAGCCTCCTCTCAAAACCGCTTGAATACGCCGCGCGCGCTATCCACAGCGCGGCAAGCGCCCAAACGACCCAAAAGGCAAAATCGCCCGCGAAAAATAGCGCGAACGGGTAGATGACGCTAACTACGCTTAGGGCAATTTTAAGCTTACTCGTCAAATTTTTTAGCCACCGCGCTTACGATGTCTTCAAGCGTTTTTACGTTTTTAAAGTCTTCAGGCATCAATCGGTGTCCCGTTTTGCGTTTGATGTGATCGATAAGATCGATCGCGTCGATGCTATCTATCTGCAAATCCTCGTAAATGCGCGTTTGCGGCGTGATTTTAGCCTCGTCGATCTCAAAAAGCTGCACTAGCGCGGACTTTAAAATCTCAAAAATTTCTTCCTGCTTCATCGTTATTTCCTATTTTCAAAGATGTATTGCGCGAGGCTTTTTACGCTGTAAAAAATCTCTTTTAAATTTGCCGTTTTAGAGTCCAGTACTAGGCCGTAGTTTTTTTGTACCGCAAGGCCAAGCTCGAGCGCATCGACGCTATCAAGACCTAGCCCTTCGTTAAAAAGCGGCTCGTTCTCATCGATATCGCTTGGTTTCATATCCTCTAAATTTAAGCTCTTTATGATGAGCTCTTTTATCTCATCTATTAGTTCGTTCATTGTTTAAACTCCTTTGTGTAATTTTCGCTGATAAAAGCGTGCAGCTCTCTAGCCCTGATAGGGTTTGGCCTATGCGCGCAAAATCCGTCCAAATTTAGCCTAAAAAGCTCTTTGAGCTCGTATTTTATCATAACGCTCGGGGTTTTGTACCAAGGCTCGTTTTTTTTGAGGCTGGGCGGATCCATTTTGATAGCTATGGCGACTAGCTGCTTTGCCGCATTTACCGCGATATAGGCGGCTGCTTTGTGAAAGACTATCTCGCCCGCCGTGCGCGTACCCTCGGGAAATATTATCAAACTCTCGCCGCTCTTTAGTGCGTCCGCGCTTTTTTGCAAAAGCTCCTCGTTTGCAGTATTTAAGATATATCCGCATGATTTTATCGCGGGAGCTAAGAATATATTTTTAGCGAGGCTTGCTTTTACCACGCAGTTTGCGCGGCGGATGAAAGCTATCAAAAAGACGACGTCTAAAAGCGAAGGGTGATTTGCGATGATTATCTGCGAGGCGGAGCCAAGCCCCAAAGGAAGGTCAAATTTGGTGCGTTGATAGCCGGAAATTTGCGTAGAAAATATAAAAAATCTCCAAGCCAGACGCACCAAATCGCGGCAAAAATTTCGGATAAATTTAAATTTATAAAGCCCAAGAAGCGCAACCGGAACAAAGATCAAATTTCCAAGCGCGCAAATGAGTCCAAATAGCGCAAAATTCGCCCCTACGATAAAAATTTTAAACCAGTGACGAGGGCTCATAATCCCACCGCCAAGCGGAGTTTTTATCCGCGCTTTGCCAGGAGCATTTTTGCTTCGGATCAAAATTTTGAAGGAATTTAACGAGCAAATTTTCATCCGTTTTGCCGCTAATTTCGCCTTGCGATAGGCTCAAATTTTCGCCATCACTAACTAGCAAACAAACCATACAAGAGGGCGCAGACTCGTCAAAATACTCCTGCGAAATGCTCTCGTGATAGGCCAAAACCAGAGCGTTTTTGGCTCCGCTTTTTAGCATCAAATGCGCCTGCACTAAAGCGTACTCTAGCGGCGCGTATGCCGAAACGGCGGAGATTTCGCTGCGATTTTTAAAATTTATCGCTAAAAGCGAGGAAAGTGCGTTATGAACCGAGAGCGAAAACGAGGTCGGCGAGATGAGTTCGCCGTGAGCTAGCGTGTTTTGCAGCTCAAAACAGCGATTTATCTCCCCTTCGTACGAACTAAACACGATAGGCATATCAAGCGGCGCGATGTTTTTGGTTAGATCAAAGGCGCACTTTGCCGCGCGGCTAAGCCTGCGGCGCTCAAGCGGGGGCACGTGCGAGACGTCAAGCTCTCTCTCGTATGCCGCCAGCTTCGCGTCCTGCGCGCCGTTAAAAACAACTGCGTCAAAAAAATCGAGTTTAAAATTTAGCCTCATTCGCCTCTCTCGCCGTTATTTTGCGATATCGCCTTTTAGCGTTACGCCCGCCATCAAGGCGCCGGCTCCGCACTGAAACTGCGTTTTGGAGTCAAACGCCTTTTTCTTATAGTATCCGGTCAAATTTACCACCTTCGTGCCGCCCTCTTGCACCGCGCGCTCCTGAAAGGTCTTTACGGCTGACAAAAACGCCCACTGGCACGCCTCTTTGTCGCTTTTGTTAAAGGCGTTGGTTTTTTTGTTTGCCATTAGGCCGCTTTTGATGATGCCGCCTTTCGTACCAGAGCCGAAGCTTAGCTTGATGTTTGGATCAAGCACCTCTTTTGCCTTTGGCGAGCTTAGCGCCTCCTCGATCGAAAAACTAAGCACGTCGTCGCGCGCGCTTAAATTTAAAGCCAAGGCGCAGACGCCCGCTAAAACTAATAATTTTTTCATTTTGTTCCTTTATTTGGCTATGTCGCCCTGTAATCTTACCGTAAATTTATTAGTGTATAGGCATTGAAACTCTGTTTTAGAACTAAATTCTTTACCGTATAAAAAACTTACGATATTTACAGCCTTTGTTCCGCCCTCTCTTTGATTTCGTCTTTGAAAAGCATTGACTGCATCCAGGAAGGCTATTTGGCATTTTTCAACCTTTTCGCCAATATCGCCCCTTTGCTTTCTGCTAGCCGTAGCTCCGACAACTATCCTCTCGCCGTTATAACCGCTTCCAAATTCAACTTTAACGTTAGGCAAAATATACTTCTTTGCAGCCTCACTCTCTAGAGCGTCTTTAATGCTTAGATTAAAAATCTCTTCGGCATTTATACTAAAAGCCAACACAATTAAACAAAATATTTTTCTCATCTCCACCTTCCTTAAATTCTCTTAAATATCAGCGAGGTATTTACTCCGCCAAAAGCAAAGTTGTTGCTCATAACAAAGTCCGTATCTATCGCGGTTTGCTCGGTCAGATAAAAAAGCGGCGCGCAACTAGGATCGACGCTGGTTAAATTTATCGTAGGGAAAAATCTCTTCTCCCGCATCATCATCACGCTAAATATCGCCTCCAAACCGCCACAAGCTCCCAGAGTGTGGCCGAGGTAGCTTTTTAGCGAGCTGATAGCGATCTTGTCTCCGAAAAGCTCGTTTGTAGCGATACTCTCGGCGATATCGCCATGCTTAGTCGCCGTGGCGTGTGCGTTTATGTAACCGATCTTTTCTGGCGTTAAATTTGCGTCTTTTAAAGCTAAAACCATTGCGCCTTTCATTGTCGCGCTTTGCGGACGCGTGACGTGCGAACCGTCGCAGTTTGAGCCAAAGCCTACGACCTCGGCGTAAATTTTAGCCCCTCGCTTTACGGCGCTCTCTTCGCTCTCTAGTAAAAGTATCCCGGCACCCTCGCCTAGCACTAGCCCGTCGCGCCCCTCGTCAAACGGAGTCGGCGAAATTTCAGGCGAGCCGTTTTTCACGCTAGTGGCGTAGAGCATGTCAAACACATATGCCTCGCTCGGGCACAGCTCCTCTGCCCCGCCTGCTAGCATCATGTCGATCTTACCGCTTTTGATGCTTTCATAAGCGTATCCGATCGCATGCGAGCCGCTCGTACACGCCGATGATGTCGGGATGATGCGCCCTTTTAGCGAATAAAAAAGAGCGATATTTGCCGCCGTGGTGTGAGGCATCATCTTGATGTAGGTGTTGGCGTTACACTCGTTTTCGCCGCGCTCTAGCAGCTTTGCCATCGCTAGTATCGACTCGGTGCTACCCGTGGACGAACCGCATGCGACGCCTAGTCTGCCCTCTTGCACGCCAGGATCGAGGCTCACGGCGTCTAAATTTTCACCATGCATAAGTCCTGCGTCTCTTAGCGCCAGCCCCGCCGCCTCTACGCTGTACATCGAGACAGTGCCCAGGCTTCTTAGCTGCTTGCGGTCCCACGAGCCGGGACACTCGTAGCCATCTATGGGTGCAGCCAGGCGGGTATTTAGATCGGCGTATCTATCCCACTGAGGCATGTATCTCACGGCGTTTCGACCGAGCTCAAATTTAGCCCTTATCTCATCCCAGCTCTTGCCAAAGGCGCTCACCATGCCCATACCCGTTATAAAAACTCGCATCAGCAAAGCCCTCCGTTTACGCCGATAACCTGCCTCGTTATATAGGCTGCGCCCTCGCTTAGTAAAAACTCGACCAAGGGCGCGACCTCGTCTGCTTTGCCCGCTCTTTTAGCAGGTATGGCCTTTAAAATCTCCTCGATCGGCAAGCCGCCGTCCGTCATATTAGTCTCGATGAGTCCGGGGGCGATGCAGTTTACGGTGATGTTTCGCGAGGCAAGCTCGACTGCGAGGGACTTTGCTGCGCCGATGAGGCCAGCCTTGCTAGCTGCGTAGTTGCTCTGTCCGCGGTTGCCGACGACGCCTGAAACCGAGCTCATGACGACGATACGAGCCGGCTTTTTGGCGCGGATCATAGGCATGAGAGCAGGCTTTAGGACATTATAAAAGCTGTTTAAATTCGTATCAATAACGCTAAACCAATCCTCATCCTCGATGCCAACAAAGGTATTATCGCGCGTGATGCCGGCGTTTAGCACTACCGCGTAATAAGCTCCGTTTGCCTCTATATCGGCCTCGATCGCCGCCTTTGCCGCCTGCGTATCCGCGACGTCAAATTTTAAAGCAATCAAATTTAACTCGTTTTGTAAATTTAATAGCCGCTCGCTCGCGCTTTTACCGTGCAGCACGACCTCGTATCCAGCCGCTACCAGCCGTCTAGCTACCGCTTCGCCGATGCCGCGACTTGAGCCCGTTATCAGCACTCTTTTACTCATCTAGTATCCTTTTTACGTATTCCTCGTCCGGGCTTAGCACGTTTAGTGTCGCGCGCGCCCCAAGCTCGCCGTTTACATAAAGCTCACAGTCGTAAACACCAAAACCGCTTGCGTCTTGTATCGAGCAGGCCGCCTCGATGACGACCTCGTCTCCAGCCGCTAAAAACGGCTTAAATATCTCAAATTTTCTACTGCCCAGCAAAAAACCCAGTCCAAATTTCATCCCCTTTAGCTCGCGCATCTTTGAGTCGTAGATACCCAGCGACTGAGCCATCATCTCGACGGTTTTATGCATGGCGAATTTGCCGCCAAATAGAAATTTATTATCCTCTTTTATAACGCTTTTGGTTTTTATGCGTCCATCTTCAAATTTAAGCACCTCGTCGATAAAAATGATCGCCGTGCCGTGCGGGAGATAATCTCCAAGACTCATTTCGCCCTCCCAAATACGATCGCCGCGTTATCGCCGCCAAATGCAAACGACAGCGACATAGCTGAATTTACGACCGCTCTTTGGCCAAATTTCACCAAATTTACCCCCTCTATCTCATCATCGTAAACGCCGTCATATACGTGCGGCGGCAGTGCGGTTTCGCCCTTAGCGCAAAGCATAGCGCAAAGCGCGCTCTCGATAGCTCCTGCGGCTCCTAGCGTGTGGCCTATTAGAGGCTTAACGGAGCTCGCAAAAACGCTCGGCATGAGCGAATGCACGATCTTTGCCTCGATTTTATCGTTTGCCTGCGTGCCGGTACCGTGCAAATTTATATAATCCACGCTGCTTAAATTTGCCACCTGCAGCGCCTTTTGCACGCACTGAGTTTGCATCTGTCCGCTAAAATCAGGCTGCGTCATATGAAACGCGTCGCAGTTTGAGTGCTCGCCTGCGATAACTACGCTTGAGATTTCATCTCTGCTCGCCACGAAAAACGCCGCACCTTCGCCGATATTTATGCCGTCGCGATTTTTAGAAAACGGATTGGTCTCGCGCGCGCTTAGGATGCCTAGGCTATCAAAGCCGTTTATTGTTAGCGTATTTAAGCTGTCCACGCCGCCACAGATCACCGCGTCGCAGACGCCAGACTCCAGCAGCCTTTTTGCCGTTATTATCGCCTTGACTCCCGAGGTACAGGCGGTCGAGACGGAAAACGCAACCGAGCTAAGCCCGTAAAAATCGGCGATAAATTCGGACGGATTGGCTAGAGAGTTGCGACTGACGCCGAATTTTGATGCATCAAAAAATCCCGTCGCGGCAAAATCTTTAAACGTTTCGTAGTTTTCCTCCACGCCGCTAG
This sequence comes from Campylobacter showae CSUNSWCD, assembly GCF_000313615.1. Taxonomy (NCBI): domain Bacteria; kingdom Pseudomonadati; phylum Campylobacterota; class Epsilonproteobacteria; order Campylobacterales; family Campylobacteraceae; genus Campylobacter; species Campylobacter showae. The sequence goes on from NZ_AMZQ01000020.1 coordinate 37,951, forward strand.
TAGTCGTACCTACCACTACGCCGACTCGGTTTTTGCCGTATTTTTTGATGGCGTCTAGCACCTCTTTATCTATCTGCAAAAGCGCACTTAAAACTAGAGCGTTCGTGCGCGTTTGCAGGTGTTTTGGCGTATTTTGGCTAAATTTAGCCAGCTGCGCGCCGACTTTGCCGAGGATAAAGCATTTATCCGCCCTAAAGCCTTTGCAAAAGTTCAAAAATCTCTTCTCGCCGCATAAATTTGCAAAATTTTCCTCTGCGTCGGCTCCGGCTGCGCTGATGATGGCGGGCTTGCTAACGTATATCAAGAGATCTTACCTTAAAATTTTCGTTATTTACTACTATGACGGCCTCTTTTTGATTTGATTTTATGGCGCCTAGAATCTTTACAAAAAGCTCGTTGTAGGCGCTATTTGGCGGCAAAAAACCGACAGCCTCAAATTCGCCGTTTGGTCTTAAAACTCGCCTAGCTAACGGGGTTCCCATAGAGTTTATCATCGTAAAATAATAATCCTCTTTTTCGTGTGAAATATAGAGTAAATTTGAGCCGCTTTGCGAAGTCACTTCAAATTCGCGTTTATCAAAATTTACGATCTGCGGAACGTCAAATTTTGCCTTCGCCGCGCATCCGCTAAGCACAAACGTCGCCATAAAAACAGATAAAAAATTTAAAACTTTTTTAAATTTCACCCTTTGGTCGCCTTATTAAATTTCACCTATTTTAGAATAATGTGCAGATTATATCTTTTTAACCTTTAAAAACAACGCATAGCGCATAAATTGGCATCTAAAAATATGTTTTTAACTAAAATTGTTTGATTTTTACTTATAAATTTCTATCTAATTTTACTAGAAAGGGTTTATAAATATGCATTTTGTTATACGCAAAAGTCCAATCCGTAGTTTTTGCAATTATTAAATATAAAATATATTCATATTGGCTACGCGCGCATAAAAGCATTTAACTTTACTTCTTTAAATTTAGATTGATCGATTAATTCTAAGATATTTTATGTAGTTTTATCTGTATGGTTAGCGCAAGAATATCGCATAAATCCTTTATAGTTATTTGCTAAAAAAGGATTTATGCGGTTTGATTTATAAGACTAAAATTAAACAGGATAAATAATATTATTCTGATTTTTTCTTTGTTGATTTTTTGGCTTCGACTTCCTTGCCCACACTTTCTTCAACTTTTTTCTTTGAAGATTTTGCCTTAGTCTTAACATCATCGATGTCTTTTTCTATTTTATCTTCGCTAGATTTTGCTTTATTTTTGATGCTTTTAGAAGCCTTTTCCTCTATGTCGGTTTTAGCCTTATCCGCATCTTTTGCGGGCGTAGCTACCTTGTCTTCTATATCTTTTGTTTTTTTAGAGACTTCTTTTTTGCCATGCTTTACTTTATCAGTCATATCATTGACCTCTTTTGCCTTTTTCGATACTTTATCGCTTGCGGGTACTACGCTTGTACCGCTCGTAGATATCTCGCCTTTTAAATTTTCAAAAGTCTTATCGCCGATACCGTTTACGTTTTTAATATCCTCTATGCTCTCAAATTTATTTGTTTTTCTATATTCAATAATGGCATCGGCTTTCGCTGCACCAATGCCGTTTAAGCTCATAAGCTCTTCTTTTGTGGCTGTGTTTAAATTTATAGCTGCGAATACCATTGAGGCGCATGCCAACATTGAAAATACGAATTTGTTCATTGTTTTTCCTTTTTAAAAAATTATTTCACATTCTAGCAAAAAATAATTATAAGATTATTAAAAAATATTATTAATATAAACCAGTGCTGCAAATGTATTTAAGCAAATCAACTTCTAAATGAAAGTCAAAAAAAGCTTAATATTAGTGTAACTAAGGGCCACAAAAAACGCAGTGTGGGCAAAACACATTTTAATCTCACCATTTTCCCCTAAAAATACTTGAATAAGCTTGAGTATATTTTAAGACACCTGTCTCAAATTCTACTTTACTCTTTGGCTAGGCGCGATTTATAGTACAAATGAACTGAGGTATCAAGATTATTGTACTAGTTTACGTAAATCAAACCAACCAAACCGCATATAGTAGCCCTTGCTATCCTTGTGCAAAATTAAAAGCTTTATTGACTAGGCACCTAACAGCATTCTACTTTTTTGATTAACTCATTTCCCTGCGCCAGTTTAACCACTGTAGAAACAGAAAAAACCTTAGTAAGATTATTTAAAAACATAGTCTCATTACAAGCAATAAAGTTGCTTGAATTTATTCATTAAGTAAAACACAAATTTCTAAAACCAAAAGCAAAGCTACAAAAACAGACAACATATTACAAGAGTAACTGTAAAAATGGATTAAAAAAGGAATTAAAGCGAAGTTTAAATAGAAAAAGAATAAAAACAAAGCCCGCAACGACCTACTTTCCCGACATCCCAGTAAGGGAGAGTATCATCAGCCAGGACGAGCTTAGCTTCTTGGTTCGAGATGGAGCAAGGCGTTTCCTCGTCTGTATAGTCACGGGCAGTGTTAAAGAAATAAACTATATTAATTTACTTCTTTAACACTGCTATTTAATTGTTAAAAGTCAAATCTCATTTTAACTAAAACAAGATCTTGATAGGGTATAGATCAGATATTTTATTTCGGATTTTCGAAGTAAAATTACCCTTAACAAGGAAGTGATGCTTATTAAAAGATAAGCAGACGAGCTATTAGTACTGGTCAGCTAAAGGACTTTCATCCATTACACACCCAGCCTATCAAACTTATAGTCTATAAGAGCTCTTAAAAGAAGATTCATCTTGGAGTTGGCTTCCTGCTTAGATGCTTTCAGCGGTTATCACATCCCGACATAGCTACCCAGCGCTACCCTTGGCAGGATAACTGGTACACCAGTGGTCGGTTCAACCCGGTCCTCTCGTACTAGGGTCAACTCTCCTCAATCTTCTTGCGCCCACGGCAGATAGGGACCGAACTGTCTCACGACGTTCTGAACCCAGCTCGCGTACCGCTTTAAATGGCGAACAGCCATACCCTTGGGACCTGCTCCAGCCCCAGGATGCGATGAGCCGACATCGAGGTGCCAAACCTCCCCGTCGATGTGAGCTCTTGGGGGAGATCAGCCTGTTATCCCCGGGGTACCTTTTATCCTTTGAGCGATGGCCCTTCCACACAGAACCACCGGATCACTAAGACCGACTTTCGTCCCTGCTTGACATGTATGTCTCGCAGTTAAGCTGGCTTTTGCCTTTATACTCTGCGAACGATTTCCAACCGTTCTGAGCCAACCTTTGTAAGCCTCCGTTACATTTTGGGAGGCGACCGCCCCAGTCAAACTACCCACCAGACATTGTCCTACTTGAGGATAACTCAAGCTAGTTAGCTATCAGAATAAAAAAGAGTGGTATCTCAACAATGGCTCACCATAAACTGGCGTCTATGGATCAAAGCCTCCCACCTATCCTGCACATTTTTATCCCAATAGCAGTGTCAAGCTGTAGTAAAGGTCCACGGGGTCTTTCCGTCTTGCCGCGGGTAGGAGGAATTTTCACCTCCACTACAATTTCACTGGATCCCTCTTCGAGACAGCTCCCATCTCGTTACGCCATTCATGCAGGTCGATATTTAATCGACAAGGAATTTCGCTACCTTAGGACCGTTATAGTTACGGCCGCCGTTTACTCGGGCTTCGATCAAACGCTTCGCAGAGCTAACGTCATCAATTAACCTTCGAGCACCGGGCAGGCGTCACACCCTATACATCCTCTTACGAGTTAGCAGAGTGCTGTGTTTTTGGTAAACAGTCGGGAGGGACTCTTTGTTGTAACCTTCAATGCTTACGGAGTAAATCCTTCACAAAGTTAGGCACACCTTATACCGAAGATACGGTGCTATTTTGCAGAGTTCCTTGAAGAGAGTTCTTCCACGCGCCTTAGAATACTCATCCCACCCACCTGTGTCGGTTTACGGTACGGGCAACTATAACTAAACTTAGAAACTTTTCTTGGCTCGACAGTATCAGCAATTCGCTATCCATTCCGAAGAACTTCAAACGCCTGTGGGGTCTCGGCTTAAAAAGATCCGGATTTGCCTGGATCTTAACCTACACCTTTCGACTAGCACTACCATCCGCTAGCTTGCTTAACTCTAAGCGTCCTTCCATCGCACATTATAGTTGGCATTGGAATATTAACCAATTTTCCATCGCATACCCCTTTCGGACTTTGCTTAGGACCCGGCTAACCCTACGATGACGAGCATCGCGTAGGAAACCTTGGGTTTACGGCGTTGGGGATTCTCACCCCAATTATCGCTACTCATGCCTGCATGCTCACTTGCATTCGCTCCAGCGCTCCTTACCGGTACACCTTCGACGCTGAATGCAACGCTCTCCTACCACTTAGTAAAACTAAGTCTAAAGCTTCGGTACTCATTTTAGCCCCGTTATATTTTCCGCGCAGAATCACTAGACCAGTGAGCTATTACGCTTTCTTTAAAGGATGGCTGCTTCTAAGCCAACCTCCTGGTTGTTTAAGTAACTCCACATCGTTTTCCACTTAAATGAGATTTAGGGACCTTAGCTGTTAGTCTGGGTTGTTCCCCTCTCGACGACGGATTTTATCACTCGCCGCCTGACTGCCATGATTACACACTAGGTATTCGGAGTTTGATAGGGTTTGGTACATTGGTGTATGCCCTAGCCCATTCAGTGCTCTACCCCCCAGTGTTACTACATGACGCTATACCTAAATATATTTCGGAGAGAACCAGCTATCACGATGTTTGATTGACCTTTCACCCCTATCCACAAGTCATCCCATGGCTTTTCAACGCCAGCGGGTTGGGTCCTCCACCGGCTCTTACACCGGCTTCAACCTGCTCATGGATAGATCACATCGTTTCGGGTCTGCAGCATCTGACTAAACGCCCTATTAAGACTCGCTTTCGCTACGGCTCCGGGTTTCCTTAACCTCGCCAGACACCACAACTCGCAGGCTCATTATGCAAAAGGCAGTCCATCACACGTCATAAAGAATCGTGCTCTGAATGATTGTAAGTAAATGGTTTCAGGTTCTATTTCACTCTGATCACCTCAGTTCTTTTCACCTTTCCCTCACGGTACTTGTGCGCTATCGGTCTAGTAGTAGTATTTAGGGTTGGATCGTGGTCGACCCAGCTTCAGACAGAATATCACGTGTTCCGCCCTACTCAGGATACTGCTAAGTAAAACAAAGCTTTCATATACGGGAGTATCACCCTCTATGCTTAATCTTTCCAGATTATTCTATTAGCTAAGTTTAGTCTATATCGCAGTCCTACAACCCCGTTAGTAAACTAACGGTTTGCCCTCTTACGCGTTCGCTCGCCGCTACTAGCGTAATCTCTTTTGATTTCTTTTCCTGAGGGTACTAAGATGTTTCAATTCCCCTCGTTCGCTCCATATTAGGTAGTTAAGCTCACACTTAACTGGGTTGCCCCATTCAGAAATTCCCGGATCAAAGCCCCTTGACGGCTCCCCGAGACTTATCGCAGCCTGGCACGTCTTTCATCGCCTCTACTAGCCAAGGCATCCACCACTTACTCTTAGTAGCTTACCTTTTATTAGTATATAATATATTCTAATTCGCATCACTTCCTTGTTAAAGGTAACTATTAAATTTAAGATTTCATAACGAAGACTCAAATTTAAGATCTATTACGAAATTTAAATCTCTTACTTTTAAGACGGAAAGCATTGACTAATATCTAGGTAAGTTTTAAATCCTATGATATCTTGTGACGTCAAACTTCTGCATTAAGCAAATAAGCAAGATCTTTAAATCTTTAACAAGTCCTGTAAAATTGTTTTATTTATTAAAACTTGATTGTGACTTTTAACAATAATAAACTAAATAACGTTTAGACTTAAAGTCTAATTAGAAAGCTTAGGTAAAAAGTTCTCTAATTAAACTTTGTATGCTTTATGTTAAACTAATCATGGTGGAGAATAGCGGGATCGAACCGCTGACCTCCTGCGTGCAAAGCAGGCGCTCTCCCAGCTGAGCTAATTCCCCAATTAAATTCTCTGGTGGGCCTAACAAGACTTGAACTTGTGACCTCACCCTTATCAGGGGTGCACTCTAACCAGCTGAGCTATAGGCCCCTATAGGTTTGCGTCAATCTTTCAAAACTAAACAAGGTCGATTGAGTAGATTATCTATAGCGATAACCTAAATTTTCCTTTGACGAATATCTTGTGAGAGAATATTCGTTGTACTCTAGAAAGGAGGTGATCCAACCGCAGGTTCTCCTACGGTTACCTTGTTACGACTTCACCCCAGTCGCTGATTCCACTGTGGACCATAACCGGTTTGGTATTTGGGCTTCGAGTGAAATCAACTCCCATGGTGTGACGGGCGGTGAGTACAAGACCCGGGAACGTATTCACCGTAGCATGGCTGATCTACGATTACTAGCGATTCCGGCTTCATGGAGTCGAGTTGCAGACTCCAATCCGAACTGGGACATATTTTATAGATTTGCTCCATCTCGCGATATTGCTTCTCATTGTATATGCCATTGTAGCACGTGTGTCGCCCCGGACATAAGGGCCATGATGACTTGACGTCGTCCACACCTTCCTCCTCCTTGCGAAGGCAGTCTCATTAGAGTGCTCGGCCGAACCGTTAGCAACTAATGACGTGGGTTGCGCTCGTTGCGGGACTTAACCCAACATCTCACGACACGAGCTGACGACAGCCGTGCAGCACCTGTCTTAACATTTCTGCAAGCAGACACTCTTCCATCTCTGGATGATTTGTTAGATATCAAGTCCGGGTAAGGTTCTTCGCGTATCTTCGAATTAAACCACATGCTCCACCGCTTGTGCGGGTCCCCGTCTATTCCTTTGAGTTTTAATCTTGCGACCGTACTCCCCAGGCGGTATACTTAATCCGTTAGGTGCATTACTGCCTCGACTAGCGAAGCAACAACTAGTATACATCGTTTAGGGCGTGGACTACCAGGGTATCTAATCCTGTTTGCTCCCCACGCTTTCACGCATTAGCGTCAGTTAAGTTCCAGCAGATC
>NZ_AMZQ01000021.1 GCF_000313615.1 Campylobacter showae CSUNSWCD
TGGTTACCCTGAAATAATCTACCGCAAGTTTTCTTTTTAATTCTTTGGCGTGTATTTACTCACCGATAAGCCCTAAAAATAGGGCTTATTTTTACTTTTTTAATTCTTTTTAATTCTTTTGTATTTATAATAATTCCGTTTCAAAGTGTACAACAAACTGTACAACAACATACAAATTCCAAAAAGGAAACCGATGGCAAAGGTATTAAATGCGGCGCAGGTTAAGGCTCTAAAATATGCAGGCAAAGGCAGATCAAGCGTTTACGGCATAGATAGCACGTGTAGTCTTTATCTAGTATGCTTTGACAACGGGACTAAATTTTACAAATTTCGGGATAAAAAACTAATTACGATCGCAAATTTTGCGGATATAACATTGTCTGAGGCTAGACAAAAAGCAATAGAGCTAAAAACCGCCAAAACGGCCAACGTTTGCGTCAAGAAAGTAAAACTAGCCGAAGCTTTTGACGAGTGGCTAGATATTAAGATAGAGGGCGACGGCAGCGAGGCGGCCTACCAGAAGCGTAGGAAGCTAAAAAATAGGGTCAATAAGTGGATATTAGCGCCGTTGGGTGAGAAATTCTTAAACGAGCTAAATAAAGATGCCGTGATAAAAGCCACAAAGAAAGCACATCTAACGAGCGCAAAAAAAGCCTTGCCGGTGCTAAGGGATGTTTTAAAATATGCGCGCAGCCAAAACGCCGTTTCAGACATCGCTTTTATTTACGAGATTTTAGAGGATATGGACGAAATTTACGTAAAAAAGCCCGTAATCAGGCGCAAAGCGGTAACCAATAAAGCTAGGCTAAGCGAGATAATAGGCATAGTAAAGCACGCCTACATTAACGAAACGATAAAAAACTTGTTCTTTTTTAATCTTATTATGGCGCAGCGGCCGCATCAAATACGCGAGCTTACTTGGGATAGGGTGGATTTAAAAGAGGGGTTTGTATATTTTGGGGAGAGCGACAATAAAACCAAAATAAATGCTCGTTTGCCCTTACCCAAGGCGGCGGTTAAAATCCTGGAGGAGCAGGCGAAAATCAGCGGGGGAGAGGGGATAGTTTTTAAATCTAGTATTTGTTCGGCTCGCGGCGGGTGGAAAATAAGCGAAAATACGTTATTAAAATCCATTAAAAGTTTGGGGATAGACGACCTGCACGCGCACGGCTTCCGCTCGATGCTAGCGACCTTTGCTATACGCGCGGTTGAGATTGTGGACGGGGTAGAGCGGGGGAAATTTGAAAAACGGATAATAGACGAAGTGTTGCTACATACTAGAGGTAGCGAAGTAGATAAAGCATATTTTAGAGATTTTAACTCGCGAGAACATAAAAGGCTTTTAGAGTGGTGGAGCGAGTTTTTAGAGGGGCTAGGGGCATAATTACGCCCCTTTGAGCTTATGCTCTCGCCAAGCTTTTAGGTCGGCTTCGAGCCAATCAAGCGGGTATCTTATGGTACCGTTAAATTCAATGTAGCGCGGAGTAAATTCCCACTTGCCCTTGTATTTTTCCATTCGCATTTTTGCCAAAATGCCGCTTTTAGGGCTATACCCTAGCATTACGGACGCTTCTTTTTGAGTTAATAGTTTCATTTCTAATCCTTTATCTGCTTTACCAAAATCACAATGCGGTTAAGCCGGCCATCGTCAAACTTCTCAATTTCTCGCGCTATCCACGCGATTTTGGCGCGTCGTTTCGCCTGCTCGCTTGCTATCTCGTTTTGTTTTTTGCAGTGCTCGCAAAAGCTATCAATCGCCGCCTGCATTTTTTCTTTTTCGGGACTACTCATTTTCATCCTTTATCCTAAATCCAAGCGCATAAAGCGGAGCGATTTCTACGCTCTGGCCGACAAATGCCTGCGCCTGCGCTCTCGTCATTCTCGTTTGGCTTATGTGCCAACCGTCGGACATTTTGAACTCCCAATACCAAAGAGCTTCAACGGCTTTTGGCTTCACGCGGTATTCAAAACTATTCCAATCCCAAAGCGGGTATTTAATCTCGCTCCAATTGCCCGCGCCTTTGTCGCTTACTTCTATCGCCTCGCCCTGCGTGTAGGCTTGCATTACTTCGATCATTTCGTCCGTATTCATCGTCTTATCCTTTCAATTATTTCTTTTATTTCTTTTACGTCCTCTATCCAGGACTTGTACGGCTCTCTATTTGCCCCGTGTGCCAAATCTATCTTTAGCTTTAGCGCGTCGAGCCGTTTTTCAAGTGCCATCAGCTCGTCGATTATCGCGCGCAAATCGTCTGCTATTTCTTTCATCATATGTTCTCAATGTAGAAATACGCTAGGCGTTGGCTATCCTCCGCCTCTTTGCGATACTTCGTGTCGTAGCTCTTATTTGCGATATACATTATTTTGTCCTTGTTGAGCGCGTAAAACTCGGCTAGTATCGGTGCTAGCTTTTGCCCCTTACGCTCGTTCGGTGCGAAACGCAAATAAAGCAGATCGCAGGCTAGCTGGGGCGCTGTCGTGCCGAAATTTTCTTTTCTAACGGCGGCTTTGTTATCAAGTGCGCTAATTTGGGTATCAATCCGTTTTCTAAATTCGTGGTAGTATTGGACGATAGGAAACATCGCCGCTAAAAGCTCATCAATAAATTTGCTCGCCTTTTTGTTTATGAATAGCCCTAGCTCCTGCGTGCTATCCATTTTTAAAAAACTATACGCCATAACGAAAATAGCGGCGTCCTTTAGTTCGTTGGTAGTCATATTTTGCCTCGTAGTAAGCGGGGATTAATCCCGCTATTTGTATAATTTGGAGTTGTTTTTCTTGTAGCCTTTTTGTAGGAGATTAGGCTACGTCATTTTTAATCATTGATAAAATCTTTCCACAATTCATCAATCCTGTCGCGAGCTTTTTGGCTCATTTTTAAAAGCTTCTTTACCCCTTTGTCAGTAAAGCGCAATTCATGTTTTGCTATGCGCAGCCCATTCTCGTTTCGAATAATATACGGCGATACTTCATAATCGCGTCCCAATTTAAATTTTTTAAAAGATAGCGCAACCTCGTAATCCCTCGTAACATATTCAGGATGAAAAATATCTGCGCCCGTTTCCCTGCCGTAAAGCTCTTTTAGTATCTTGTAGTTTTTATAGTGCAACATTTTGCGCTCCTTTGTTTGTTAGTCCGGCATCTTTAAAGACTTGCTCCAATACGCTAATATCATATAACCCCACCTCGCCCCAATGCGGATCGCGCCAGCGCCCTATCGTTAGGTTTCGCTCTCTGCTTAGTTTCGACGCTTTTCTCCCTAATGACGAGGCTTTGTTTTTATCCAATCTCACTTTATTTAAAATTCCGTAAGCGATAACCGTCAAATTTTCATTACTATTGGTCAAGCGGTTTACGCAATTAGCGATTTTTAGTTGATTTTTGCGGATAGCTTCCGTTTCAGCCTCTAACGCCGCCGTCCGCCTCTCTTGTTCAACTAGCAACGCCGCGCTCTGCGCTAAAATTTCGGCTTGGGTTAGCGGTTTTTGCGTATAGCTTCCCGTTTTTCTAATGCTAGGCAATACCTCTTTATTGACGAACATCCTAAACGGTTTTGCGTTCGGTTTATCGCTTCGCATAAGTACGAAGTAAAGCTGTGGCTCGCTGATAAAAGTCGCGTTTTGCTCCCTGCCTAGACTGTCAAAGATGGGGTAAGTTAAACTTAGGTCATCGTCAAACTCTGACGCGATCGCATTTTTAACGACGCTTGCGTTAGTGAGTTCTAAAACCTTACAAACATCACTTAAGCAAAAAAGCGGTTCGTTATTTTCATCGACCGCAACTCTAACCTCAAAATTTTCGTTCTTGAAAATTTCTAAATTCATTTCGTTTCTCCTTTAGGTTGAAGTATATTTAAAATTTTGGCTCTCATCGCATTATGATTTTTCGATAGCGCGTCTAAAGCGCAGAATAGATCATAAGCGCAGTCAAGCACCTTGTAGCTCACTTCCTCGTCGGTATCGGTCGGCTCTATTTTGTAGTGCTCCAGATACTGGACGAATTTTTGTTTGTTAGGGGCGTTCATTTGCGCCCCCTCGTTAACATTAATGCAATGTATGCCAGAAGTACCACTTGCAAAACTTCTAAAATTTCGCTCATCTTAAGCTCCTTTTGCTAAAATAGGAGTATGCACAATGTTTTGGGTTAGGGGCTTTCGCCCCCTTGCTAAATCCAGATTTTAAGGATTTTGCAGATTAGATAAATCAACATTGCGAGTCGAATTAAAAAATCTAACCTTTGCATTGTGCTACTCCTTTCTATCAAACAAGTATCATTTTGTTGCTTGATAAAAGAATTATAGCATTATTTTGAGACTAAGTCAAGAGTTTTTAGTATTAGAATGAGATTTTTTATAAAAAATTGAGTAATATTTTGAGACTTTTAACCAACGCAAAAGCGCGTCGGTTAATCTAAGAGCGTTTTTAGCGCGGTTTTTAGCGTCTCGGTGTTTGATAGGCGTTCTTTTAGGCTTTTGATTTCAAGCAACATTTCACACGATTTAATAGCTTGCGTGTTTATCTCGTCGCTAGTCGCTAGTCGCTTAATGCTTCCTTCGCTTAGCCCTATCGCCTCGCCTAGCTGTTTATACGTTAGCCCTAGCTCTTTACATACGCGCTTAACGATGTTTTCCTCTGCGGTCATTTGCTCTCCTTGTCAAAATCAAATCGTAGCTGATAGTTTTTAGAATACGATTTGTTAAAAAGATAGATAAAATCGTCCCAATCGTCAGCTACTTTCATAAGCGTAATAACGGATATTAGGTGCTTATCAAGGTGCGGTATGCCCGTGTCTAGCGTTAAGCTCTGATGAAATTTATATAAGTTGTTTCCGCTTTCGCTTTTGGGCGTTTTATTTCTAAGCTCCTCAAGCACGCCCTCGGGGAGCTGCTTGTACACTATTTCGTTTGTTATCTTGCCTACGATTTGCGGCATTTTGTGGTGAGTTTGAAACTCGCCCCACTCTTTGAGCCTAAAAATTTGCTCGTAAAACTCGTCGGGGAAACGCTTCGTCCATTCTAAAAACTCGGCGGAGATGTATTTAGAAAGTATCTTTTGAAGTTCGTCTTCTTCGCGCTCTTTTTGATAGCCCGTTATTTCATCAACGAGGGCGACGATACCGACTTTGGCAAATGCAGACATAATATGGAGCAGTCTTTTTGCTATCGCGCTTTGATTTTCGTTTAAAATACCCCTATTGTCCGCCATAACGTAAGCTTTGCAAACATCAACGAATAGCTCGGCTTCAAACGGGATAAACGCCGGTCCGACGACCCCCGAAATTTTACCCAAACTTTGCGTATCAGCCCCTAAAATCCATATTTTTAGATGGTCCGATAAAAAAGGCTGTATCCAAGCGGCTTTTAAATTTCTAAGCAATGCACCGCTACCTCCGCCTCTTAAATCCATAGCCCGAGCCGTCCCGCGCAGAGATAAAAGACGACGCTTATCGTCGGTGACGTAGCACTCTATCGTGATGTCGTCCGCGATTTTCCAGTCGCCCTTGTGAGTTACTTTGGCGTTTTTCGGCTCTTTACACGTGGCTTTGATTAGATTTTCATCGGTCATATTGTTTCCTTTCAATTCAGTTTAATTAAACTGCGCTATAATTACGTTACTTCTTTAAGGAAGTCGTTAAGTCTTACAAGCTAAGGTTTAGCGACTTCTTTTAAGGAGATTTGTCCCCCGCTCTTTTTGGGCGTGGCTTGGATACCCGTCCTTAGTGGCGGGGTATTACCCTATGATATTACTTTTTAGCTTTTCCTTTATCGCTTCAAAATCAGCATTTAAAATCTTGCCTTTGTAATAATCGCTCACACGCCTAGCGTCAAATATGCGTATTTGCGCCAAAAGCGCGACATTAGCCTTGCCTTTTGTTGTGGTAAATTTATGATACAAGTAGCCTGATTTGTCTTTCGTTTTCGAGCTTAGCGGGATACCGATAAAGGCGTTAATAAACTCGGATATGTAAATTTTATTTACCACCAGCACAGGACGGATAAACTCGTCTCCTTTGCCATAAGTCTCACTGCCCACGTTTTGTCCTACCCTTACCCAGTAGATAGAGCCTACTTTTATTTTGATTTTCTTTGGGCTTTGGGAATTTGTAGTTTTCTTTACTTCGTTCCACTCGTCAAATTTACTCTCGCTCATAAACAACCTTTTTAAAATTTAAAAGGTATTTTACTATCTTGTTGCTAAATTTTAAAATGGTATCGTTTCGTCGCCGTCATCGTATTTGTCGGCGTCCACGTCTATTTCTGGCGCGTCGTAGCTTTCAGGCGGTTTTTGCTGTTGCGGTTTCTTAGACGCGCTTTGTTGTGGGCGCTGATTTGAATACCCGCCTTGCTGATAGCCCTGATTGCTTTGTTGCCCTCCGCCTAGCATTTCCATATTCTCGACGACTACCGTGTGTTTGCTTCTGTTTTGTCCGTTGTTGTCCGTCCATTGGTCAAATTTCAATCGACCTTCTACTAAAAGCTTTGAGCCTTTGGAGAGATACTGATTTGCTATTTCTGCTTGTTTTCCAAAAAACGTTATGTCGATAAAACACGTTTCCTCGCGCTTCTCCCCGTTTAGCGTGTATTTTCGGGTGACGGCTATGCCTGAGCTGCCTATCGCCGCGCCGCTTTGGGTGTAGCGCAACTCAATATCTCGCGTCAAATTTCCGACTAAAACTACTCTGTTAAACATTTTTAATTTCCTCTTTGAATTCTTGTAAATATTTTGGCTCAAAGCCGTTTTCAGCCATTACCAGCTCAATAAAAGCAATATGGGCTAGCATATCGTGGGTGGTTAGCTTTTTGTAGCTAAAAGGCTTGCCGCCTTTTTCTCGTGGGTAGTCGAAGTCTAGCACTTTTAAAAGCTGTTTTAGCGTGTCGTGTGTAAGGTAAAAAGGGCGCAGGGCTAGCTTATGCTCGCGTATTTGCAAATACCTAAGCGCGCCCAGCTCCCGCAAAACTACACCGTGCATAAAGCGGTTAAACTGCGAGCTGATGATCACGACACTAACACTCTCCAGCTAACTGACCCCGCTTTTAGATACTCGCTAGGTATTACCGCGCCCGTATGCTCGCAAAACGCTTTGTAGTTGTAGCTTTCTTTGTATTCGGTCTTGCTAATGGTTAGCCCGTATACCTTCATTTCCACGCCCGCAGCTTTTGCTATCGCTCTATCTTTTAGAGCTTGTAGCTCGCCCTCGATTTGCTTTTTGCGCTCGGTTAGCTCGGCGATATTCTCGCTTAGGCTTAGCCACTCCTCGTCGGGGGCGGCGTCTTTATACGTTTTTTCAAACTCGTTCCACGCCTTGGTTAGCTTTTTAATAGCTTTTTCGTCGCGCTCAACTTCTACGTATTCGCATTGCACTTCAAAATTTTCATCTATGTAACCGACGGCAAAAATACACTTTTTAGCTTCGCTCACGTAGAATTGGTGCTGTATCTGCCAAAAGTATTTTTCGCTAGGCTTGCCGTTTTTGCGTAGATACTCCAGCTCGGTATCGCTAAATTTTATCTCGCAAAACGTGTCCGTAACTATGTCATACCCGTCAAGACTAGCCGAAAATCTAGGGTCGGTGTCGCTTTGCATTACGACGGGCGAGAGGTCTAAATTTAGCTTTTCGTTCAGTATATCTCTGATTTTTGGCTCGTATTCTTGCCCGCGCCTCATAGCGTCATTTTGAAAAACTTGCTTGCCTTGATACTTGATTTGCGCTAGTTGGTAGGGCTTGTTAAAGCCCACGCCCATAACGTCGCCCGCCTCGCTAGCGTTGAATTTGCCTTTGCGGTATTCTAGCCACTCGGGGGTATTTTGAGTTAGTGTTATTGTCATCGCCTATCCTTTACGCGCTTTGTTGAGCTTGTATTTGCTCAAGCTTTTTAAGTAGTTGCCCGCGCACTTTTTCATACGGTAGATTTGCGAAGGCTTTAACCTTATACGCCGCTACTATTGCGTCAGGGTTGGTGTTTGTTATTTCGCACAAATGCACTAGGTCGTTTAGCTGATCGGCGTTTAAAAACGTCGGCTGTTTTTGCGGCTGCTTGTTCTGCCTTGGCTCGTCGTCGTGAGTATTTGTAGCGTCTGCGTCTTTTGTGTCGTCGATAGCAAAAAGCCCGTTTAAGGCGTATTTGCGCGCATAGCTCGACGTGCTACCCGTGATCTGCGCCCTATCCAATATTTCTCCGCCATATTTGTTTAGTTTTACCTCAGTTTCCCTAGCGTATGCGCTCGCGTTTATTTCGCCCTCTTTGCCTCGTAGCGTCGCCGTAGCCTTGACGTAAAAGCGATCCCCCACTAGCATTATCTCGTCGCTTATCGTAAGGGCGACGCCATATTTTTCTAGTAGAGGCTTAACGGCTTCTAAAATATCCTCGCAGGAGCGATAAGAGTATCCACCCGCCTTATTTGTCTGCGTCTTTGGGGCTTTTAGCTC
Organism: Campylobacter showae CSUNSWCD; assembly: GCF_000313615.1. Taxonomy (NCBI): domain Bacteria; kingdom Pseudomonadati; phylum Campylobacterota; class Epsilonproteobacteria; order Campylobacterales; family Campylobacteraceae; genus Campylobacter; species Campylobacter showae. Next base: position 8,428 of record NZ_AMZQ01000021.1, read on the forward strand.
ACATTGTATTTTACTTAGCGTTTCTATCATCTCTGCCCCCTAAACGATTTTACAAAGGCGACAAAATCGCCGGCCGTTAAATGCTTGTCTGTTTCGTTGCCCCTCTTAAATAGAAAGGCATAAAATTTAAATTCTTTGATACTCATTTGCTATCCTTTAAAATTTCAATTCCGCTTCGATTTGGTCGTTTATCTCGTACGCCAGATCGTCAAAGCTGATTAACTCCTCGTATTCGCTTGCCAGCTTATCAAGATGATCTCTAGCTATGGCGATTATGTCCGCCGCCTTATCGCGAAACTCGTTAAATCTCGCGTCCCTTACCGCTTGCGCCTGCTCGTATTTCATAAGGTCGTAATCGACCGAGTCCATCGCGCTCATTTTTTATCCTTTCAAAATCTGATTTTGTTCTATAAAAAAGCGGTCGTTGTCGTTTGCATACGCCATAACCGCGCCTATCTCGCTATACACGCCGTCCATTTGATACTGGATTTTGTTTAGTAGCCTTACTATCTCGCTATCTTTGATGTTTTGCTTTTGCTTAAGTTCTTGCGTGCGTTTAAAGTAAAAATCCCGCTCGGCTTTGGCATTGTGTAGCTGGGCCCGCAAGTTTTCCTCTCTATCCTCGTAGCGCTCTATAACCTCCGCGTCGTAAATCTTGCCGCGTTTGGCTAGTTCGGTTTTTAAACTAGCGATAAGTGCGTTATGCTTTGCTAGCTGCCCTAAATAGCCGTTGATTTGATCGCCGTGGCGTTTAGCTTCAAATTTAGCGTAGGCTTCAAGGTCTGCATATTTATGAGATAGCTCGACGTTGCGGGCTTTTGTTTCTTTTGCTTGCGCCAATTCGCTAAGTATGGTTTTTTCTAGCTCTTGCTCCGCCCAAAGCCTGAAGTTTTTGGCCTCTTTTGAGCGGATAAACATACCTAGCTTGATGATGCCGCGAAGCGTCCATTTGATGACGGGGCGATTGCGGTCGTTTTTGACTACGACGAAGTGAATACCCTCGATTATCTCGTCGGCGTGTTCGCGCTTATGGACTTTGATGTTGGTTGTAGAAACGCCGTAACGCTCTGCAACATATTCAGTAGTAAAGGTTTGGAAATTTAGAATTTCAACTTGCGTTGGCTCTGTTTGAAATAATGACTGCATTTAATCCCCTTTGTTTGGATTTAAAATATTTATGCGGGAATTATATCAGGTTATAAAACAGAAGTCAAGAGTTTTTATTGTGAATTAAAACAAGAAATGCAAAAAAATGTTTTGAATTAAAATTTTTAATGGTAAGGATTTCTTACCATTAAACAATCATCGATTTTAGAGCATTTTGTAGGATTTTGTAATTTTCAAGCTCTTTTTCAAGCTCGTAAATTTTTAAGACCATTTCACACGCCCTTTCGACTTGTGGAGTTATTTTGCCAAGCGATAGCGCAGATCGCAGTCCGCCCTCACTCATCCCTATCCTCTCCGCCAACTCCCTTTGCGTGATGTTTAGTTCTTTGCATACACGCTTTACGATATTATCATCTGCGGTCATTGTTCACTCCCTATCAGATCCAAAATAATCACTTCTTTTATTTTGTTATATTCCTTGACGGTTCTTATTTTGAGTTTTATACTTTCTCCGTTTTCGATAGCAGTGGCTAATCTAATGCGAGCTTCAGCGCTTATTAGATTTGCGCTTACCCATTTGATACCGTTTATATCAATCTTAAATTTCCTATCGCCGTTACTAGTCTTTTCATATCCCAAAATAGAAAAATCATCTATTTTATCAAAAGTAGCCGTGGTATCTATGAGTTCTTTGAATTCATAATTTTTAACTTTTTGATAAGTTATAGGCTCGCTTTCGTTGTTAAACGTCGCTGTTTCGTTTTCTTGTAGGGCAGAGGCTATTTTTGCCTTTGGTTCATTTATGGCTTTTTGTAAATCTTTATCAGCTTTTAAACTTGCGATAATGCGTCTATTTTCACTTTCTGCGCTTATTTTTGCTAAATTTTCATTATGTGTAAGATACTCGCTATAAGAATAGCCGCCCAATATCATCAATGCTACCGATACTATTATAATAACTTTTGCAATATCGCTCATGCCTTTTATGCCCTCCAATAATACCTTAATCATATTTTCAAGGTCTATTTTTAAACAACCTCGTTCTAATTTAAAAGTTAGAAGTTGTGTTTTATCAATACCCGTAATTCCGTAGTTTTTCTCTAAAATAGAAACTATCTTATAAAAGTTGTCTTGATAAGATAAGACCATTTTTGCAATATCTGCATCTATGTAGCCATCGTCATAATCATTAAACCTGCCACCTTCAAGCTTGATACTATGTGTTATTTGCCCGATCTGGCTTATGATTACATTTTCTCCGTTAGCTAGTTTTTCCTGTAATAAACGTAAATCATTCAACGTATTGATTGAAAAATGCCCATCATTCATTATTATCCTTTTTGCTTACGAATTTTGTCTTGATTATACAAAAACCTAGCTAACTTTGCCGTAAAATTTAACGGCTTCGACTATCTTTTTCGCCGTCTGCTCGTCTGTGCCGTAGATCACGTCTCGCAGTTCGTTTCCGTTTAGCGTATTTAAAAATAGCCCCAGCCCTACGAGGTCGGCGGTATCGAGCCTAACGTCTCGCAGCTCTTTTAATATCTGCCCTAAGTTGCAGCGCTCTAATAAATCCGCCAATTCCACATCGGCTACGGCGTCTATGCTTATTCTCATTCTTTATCCTTTCAAATTTAAAAACCTGATATTTTTGATTAGCCGTTTTGAGTTGTTTCCTTTTTGGAAATAACTCGCTAGCCGCCTAAATAACCTAAATAGCCGCACGGCTTTATCCTTTCTAGGGCTAGAGATGACTAGCCCGCCACTGAAGTTTAAGCCCATAAGACGCGGGCAATTTCTAATTTTTGCGTTAGGTCTTTAACCGCCTTTGTCGCGTAAGTCAAACTGTAACTATGCTCGCGTCTTATAGTGCCGTCCTTTAGCCCTTTTTGGTGCGCTTTGGCTTTTTCTAGCTGTGCCGCGAAATATTCTAGGCTTTGCGGCATTGATAGGTTAATCTCCTCCGCCTTAGCCTCCCAATACTCGGCTTTACGCGCTTTTTCGTCGGCGATTTCTCGCTCTTTTACACTGTTTCCCATCCTATTCCAGTTGCGCTCGATTAGCGCCCTGTGTCTGTGCTCGCTGTGGTGTCCGACCTTTATCGGCTCGGCGAGTTTTAGAAATTCCGCACCCTCTTTGCTTTTTTGATACCACTCAAAGCTCTTTTTTGCGTGCAACGCCTGCGAATTTCTGTATTTATCGGCTTTTTTCGCCGCGTAGTTCCCCTCTAGCCTTACAATGGAATAATAAAACTTACCATTTCCTTCTGCTATTAGGTTATAGACCTCGCACTCAACCTCTTTACCGTATTGTGTTTCAAGGGTGATAACTTCGCCTTTGTCGTGCTTTTCGTCGCACTCGGCGACCCATACGTTAGGGCAGTATTTTTTAAATTTGTTCATCTTTTCTCCTTTTGGTTTTTGTATCCTAAAGCAAGCCCCGCGAGTTGTGTTAAACCAAATTTTTACCTTAAGGAGATTAAATGCTTGCGTGAGTTTGCGGGACTTGCGTTAAGATACGGTGGCGGACGGCAGGAGTCGAACCTGCATTCCAAAAGCTCGTTTTCCGGACGTCCAAGAGTTTTCCGATTAGCATACGTCCGCCATATAAAATTGCGTGGATTTTTCAAGCTCTGAATATGCCGTAAAGGCAAAACACGCGCGATCAGGGCTGGTCTGGCTAGGGCAATATCGCTTCCCTAGTGCGCTAACCCGTAGCTTTAGGTTACGTAACCTCGGCGTGGGTCGCCTTGTCCATTTGGATAAGTGAATATTACCAAAGATAATATAAGAGTAAGCTTAAAATTTATTATCAATAGTAATATTTTCTGAGATATAATTCTTTAGAAACTTTTTATTAAAAAGGAGTAACGATGGCGAGGAAAATACTGTTTGCTATACTAGCAGTTTGTTTGCTGGGGCCTATGGGCTCTTTTGCTTACGGCAAGAGCGTGAGCGGCTACCATAAAAGAAACGGCGCTTACGTAAAATCCTATCACAGGACGAGCAAAGATCGCACGCAGAGAAATAATTGGTCGTCGAAAGGCAATGTAAACCCATATACGGGTAAAAAAGGCACAAAAAGGCCTAAGTGGTAAAGGCAAAAAATGGCTAAAAATAAAGTTATTGCGGGAGCTTATGAGGGTTGGGACGTAGTTAGGAGTTTTGGGATAGTAACTTTTCATACAATGAAAGAGGGCGGGATGTTCCTCGGGAAAACAGTATATTTAGACGGAAACATAACGCACTACGAAATACTTGACGAAAATAGTACCAAATCTGCATCAAGCGCCATAATCAGGGGCGGGCTGGGTGCTGTTTTATTAGGACCAATAGGGCTACTTGCTGGATTTAGTGCAAAGAATAATAAGGTTAAATTAATAGCCTTAAAATTCAAAGACGGACAAGAATGCGTGGTAGATGTTGACGACAAGATTTTTCAAATCATCTTAAAATATTGCCACAATGCAAAATCAAGCTTTGACGATATGCCCGTATCACAGCAAATTGAGCAAAAAACATCTGAAGCTGATGAAATAATGAAGTTTAAAGATTTGCTAGATAAGGGCATTATAACGCAAGAGGAATTTAACGCAAAGAAAAAGGAAATCTTTAAAATTTAGCGTTTCCTCCACTCCCACGGCGGGATAGGCTCTTTATCTCGCCAAAGCCCGAGCTTTTGAGATTTCGCATTGCTTTCTTGCGCGGTATATTTCTTTGAAAATTTGCGATACGCCCACGCATAGCCATTTTCTACCATTTGGGCGTTGATGTCCGCTCCGTTTAGATAGATCGTGCCGATCGTGCGCTTGTATCTATCTTTGCCGTTTTCATCGACTTCTACAACTTCGCCCGCTATCAAATTTGCCAAAAACTGCTTTGACTTCTTGCCGTAGGGCTGCTTGAGTTCGGGCGCGTCAATGCCGAATAGCCTTACTTTGATTTGTTGTTTATCTTGCAATATCGTGATCGTGTCACCGTCTGAAATTTTAACGACTTTGGCAGGGTGGGCGAGAAGTGAGAGGGCTGCTAGGACAAGGAATAACATTTGCTTCATATTTAAGATTTCCACTCATTTTAAGCATTATTATAGCAAAAAGCGTATATTATAACACTCGATTGAGGCAAAAATGAACGAAAAAGACATAAAAATACAAGTGATCGACTGGCTACATAAAAACGAAAAGCACGCAGTTATTGTCCCAGAAGTTACTTTGGGAGACAGCTTTTATGATAGGGTAAGGGCTGATGTTCTTGCGCTCAATGGCTCAATTTCTATTTATGAAATAAAATCCGAAAAAGATACTCTAGACAGACTTGATAACCAAATAGAAAAATATACAAGATATGCAAACAAAGTATCGGTAGTTGTTGATAGTAAATTTTTAGGCAAAATGGTTTTACCAGATAGTGTCGGTATATACACGATTAACAACAAAAAGATTGAGGAAATCAAAGAGCCAAAAGTCCGAGAATTGAGTGTAGATATTTATTTAAAATACTGGTGGGGTATAGAATTTAAAAAAGCATTAAGAGGTATCCCGTATGCCTCAAACCTACATTTAGAAGCTGCTATGTCTAAATTTAAAGAGCTTTTTACTGATGAAGAGATAAAGAATTTAACTCTTATTAGGTTAAAAGAAAGATATTGCAAAGAAAGCAATATCATAAAAGAGCTTATCAAAAACAAAGAATATGATAAGCTTATGCCTAAGAGAGTTTTTGAAAAAGAAACGAAGAATATCAAGGTAACCCCTATTGTTGATATGCCAAAAGGCGTTCTAATGGGGTTACCGCATAAAGACTTTTTATTTTAGTAAATTTGCCATAACTGACATATGGTGTGTCATCATATTTGTTTTCCAGCTAGCGGGACTTCCTGTATTCTTGCCGCCGATATTTTCATCGATAGTATCTTTTATGTATTGGCATCCGCAGCAATGGTCTTCACTCAAATATTTATTTGAGTTAAATATCTCATTTGCTATTTCTGGATACTTTTTGAATTCTCTTATGCAATTTGACTTATACACCATAATGTCCCCATTGTTTAAAGTGTATTTCACCATAGGGTAAAATCCATATACTGGTGTATTTTCATCTGTAAATTTATTTTTCTCGTCTATTGTATAATCTGAGTAATATAAGTCTAAATTTGTATATTTTTCCCTTAGCAACAGATATGTTTGTAAGAGGTTGTTCTCAACAATACATCCTGCGTTAAAATCTTCATCTTCATAGCTAGGAAAGCAATTAGATGTAACTGGGAGCAACGACCCGCATATTACTATCTTTTTGATACTTTCGTCTATCATTGCCAACATATGGTCTATGGTGTTGGAAAAATACTCAAGCATAAGATCGGTGCTTGTTATTTTATAGGCGTAATCTATGTCTATAAAAAATGTAATGTTATCAAACGTATTTAGCATTAGCAAGATGGTTTCAAGATTATCTGGGATTTTTAAGCTAGCAATACTATTTAGTTTAACTGCATATTCCCTGAACCCAATGCTTATTAGTTTTTTCATAGATAGTATTATGTCTCGCTTTGACAGAACGTCAAAATGAGAAGAGTTAATAACTGGGATCATATCAGGGAACAATAGATGTAATTTCTCAAATGTATCAACACTCTCTTTAAAGTTATGCAAGAACTCTAAATTCAAAAAGAATTTCCTGTTGGTAAAAGATAATTTTGATAACTCTACCTTATCTTGTTGAAAAACCTCTATAAGCGGCACAATACTTTCTTTGGTTGAATATTCAAGTTTGTTATAAGCTGAAACATCGACTTTTTCATTGTATTTTAGTATTGGTATGTATTTCATATTTTATCCTTTTTGATTTGAACTTCTAGTATTTTTTCTATCCCCCTCTCTATGTTTCGAGTTTTTATTTTTGCCGCCATACTTTTATCTACATTTGTCGTATATACTCCGTCTTCTTTTTCTGCTCCTTTAAGTGCTATGTCAAGCTCGATATTTACAATATTTCTTTTTTCTTCCAATGTTAGACACTTGTTGTTTTTTGCTACACTATGATCCCAGTCTTTATTTCTACCAAGCTCAAGAGCCGACAGTAGCTCCGCATATTCTTGTTTTGGTAAATTATTAATGTAATCATTAGCCTTTTCTTCATTGAGTGCTTTTATTGCATTTGCATTTTCTCTTATCTTTTTTGTATTAATATTTTCCATAGTTGTAAAATCTCCTTTTTAACTTATTGGGTTTAATGGCTTAAAGCTTTTTCAAGCAACTTATGTTTTATTTTATTTAGTCTTAAAAATAGTCTTTCTACATCTCGCACCTCCTACCTTATCTCCTGACCCGAGCATAACCCCTTGTAAAATTTTGTAGTAGGGATTATTTAAAACCTCTTTGAATTTATGGAGTAGCTACCGACTAGGCGCCCTATTTTATGCCCTGGTCGTCAAATACTAACCCTTTGTAAAACTCGTAATGTACCTTTCCACAAACTTTGCCTAAAATCTCGAAATTTTCGTCGGGAGCTATGGTTATGTCGCCGTAGCTTCTGTTTATGCTCATCATCCTTATGCCGCCCCTGGGCATAAATTCTACTTTTTTGATATACACGGCCTCATCAGACCTCACGACATAGACGCCGGCTATCTTAACAAAGTCGTAGCGGTGGTTTACCATATCGATTATCGCCACGTCGCCTTCGTAAAATTCCGGTTCCATACTATCGCCTACGATCTCGATAGCCCTTAAATTTTCAGGATTAAGTTTGCCTATGACGTGTCGCTCGACGGGAACGTAACCCTTCGTATTTAGCATAGCGACGTCAAAGAAGCCCTCGCTGCCTGCGCCCGCTACTATCTGAAGCTTCGGGATAAGAACCGCATCTTTTAATTGGCGATCCTCCGGGACAAGGTGGGCGTACCTTTCGAAATTGTCTTTTAGCTCTTTTTTTACGATGTCGCTTTTACTTTGAGTTTCGTCATCAAATAAATCTACGACGTTTTTACCTAGAATCTCTGCTATTAGTGGCAACTTTTCGAGCTCTGGCTTTGATGATTTTTTCTCTTTGCCATTTTTGCCTATTTCCCCGGGCTGTGTTTCGTAATGCGCTACAAGCCCTTGTGTTATCCCTAGCTTCTCTGCAAACTGTGCCTGCGTGAGCCCCGCCTCTAGTCTAAAAGCCTTAATTTTTTGATGAATATTCATTGTTAAAATCCTTTCTTAAATTTTATCAATTTTAAAATTATCAAAGATAATATTAATTAAGCCAGTTTTCAAATTATCAATGATAATATTACGCCTATGAAAACTTTAAACTTAACTCAAAAACAAGTGGCGCAAGAAATCGGAGTTACTCAAGGAGCGGTTTCTCTATGGTTTCACTTCAAGAATACGCCGACGACGCAAAACGCTAATGCTATGAAAAGGCTTTACGGCTGGGATACCGAAATATGGGATAGCCCTGAAAAACTCTATGCCTTTTGGAAGAATAATACCCACTTATTCGGCGGTCTGAAAATACTACGAAAGGCAAACAATGGTAACGCCTAAGTATGATATTAACAAGACCTTTAAGCTATCCAACCAAAACATAGCAAACATCCTAAAAATCCAAGACAAAAAAGGTTTTAGAAACGATAGCGAAGTCGTGAGATTTGCGCTTGATTTCGTGGCCGTTTTGATTGATAGAGAACTAGAGACGGCAACGATAGCCAAGGTTATTGAAACTATGGCTAACGACAGCCAAAAAGGCTAAAAAATGAGATCAGTTTATACGCGCTTTTCAAGTATCAGACATTTATGCTCGCCTTTGCATTTGCCGTTTTTAAACAAAGGGCAATTTACGCGGGCTATTTTTGAGTTTTTAAAAAGGACGTTGGCGTCTACTTTAAATTCCTTGCCGTTCTCGTCCTCTAGGAAGCAGATAAATTCTTTTTCAAACCAAAACGGCTTGGCGCCGAAATATCTATTCGTCAAAAATCCGCAAGCAAACCCAAAAGAGAATATAAGCAAAACCGTAAGAAAGATAGCAAAGGACGTAAAGCCGTTGAGGATAAGGGTTTTAAACGAGGCGTCTAAAACTTCAAACATAAATAATCCTTTAGAATCGATAAAGGATTATACCAAAAAGGCTAAAAGATGAGTTATAAGCTAGCTGCCGCAAACCCCGCAAAAACGAATGATACAGCAAATAATATCGCGCCCGTAAGATTTAATTTAGTCCGCGTGGATTGCTTTAAAAAATATGAATTTTCCATCGGCTCGGCAAACGGGACTTGCATAGCCATCAGCGCTACGCCCGCAAAAAACAGCGACAATGAGCCAAAAAATATAACCTCGTTGTTTAGAACCTTGACGCTAAACGATAAAGAATACATAACGCCGATAAATCCGAGTGCAATTAGCATTTTATACCACCTATCCAGTATCAAACTTTTTAAAAAAGTTTCCATAAAAAAGCCCTTTGAGTTAAATTTTTCTAGCAAATCGATTATAGCGCAAAAGGGCTTTTTTATGGATATTTCTAAAAAAGGAGAGCAGATGAACGAAGATAAAAAAATAGTAGCGAAAGCCAAAAATAAAGCTTTTCGCAAGTCGCTAAAAAAGATGATTAAGGGGCTTGACAAGCTAGAGTGGAGCGACCAAGCTAAGATAGTAAAAATGCTAGCTAGTTATTGCGGGCTTGTTGCTCGTTATGAGTAGCGAGTTTATCCAAAGTAGGTTTTATGCCGCTAGCGATCGTGTTAAAAAGGGTTGCAATATTATCGCCGACTAGCGAGGCGTATTCTTTTTGATTAATAGTCTGTAAAGCCGTCTGTTTTTCTATGACGGCTTTCGTCAGCTCTAGAACGATTTCTTTGTCTGTCATTTAAGTCCTTTGTTTTGAATTTCTTAGCTTGGTCGCTTGGAATTCTACTAAGGGCTTAAATGAAAGTCAAATTTAAAAGGCTAAAAAATGATCGCTGAAACATCGTTAAAAGCATATCGCGCCATAAAGCCGTTTCTAAACGGCAAACGGGCGCAAGTATATGAATGCTTTAAATTGCATCCAAACGGCGCGACGCGGCAAGAAATAGCGCGCTGGTACAAGTTCAAAGAGTGCGGCGTATGCGGTCGCGCAAACGAGCTGATAGAGCGAGGCTATCTGGTAGTAGTCGGCACGAAAAAAGACGCCGTTACGGGGCATAGCGCGGAGATTTTAAAAGCCGTTGAGAGGGTGGCGTAATGCCTAGCATTGATTTTGTGATTGTCTCTTTTGCGATCGGCATTATTTTGTTTGAGCTTATTAATTACTTCAAATTTAGGCTGTGAAATGAAACTTTTAGCACTCTTGATTTGGATAATTTTAAGCTTTTTGGCGATTTGCCTTTTTGCGTCGGCTGCGTTTGCGTGGCTGACGGTAGAGAAATTTAAGGGGGATGAGGAATGAACGAAAGCGAAAAAGCGGTATTTGAATTTATTAAAGCCGAAATAAAAAAGGCGGAGACGGACGAGTTTGTTTATATTCGGTCTCAAAAGATTATAGAAGCTGCAGAAATTAGCCGTAATACTTTTCATAAGGTCGTCAAGAGTCTTAAGCGAAACGGCGCATTGATCATAGACGATTATACCTTAAGTTTCGGCTACAAGTTGCCTAAGGAGAAAAACAATGAATGAAAATTTAAACAACGGCTACGCAATATGCCCTAATAGCTGGATATTCGATAAAAAATTGAGTGTTGAGGACTTGCGACTGCTTTTGTATCTAGCGAGTAATCCGAGCGGCGATATATTAGAGCTATCAAAGCTTTTTAGCCTTGCTAATTCTACTACCAGCAAGCGGCTAACTAAGCTTAAAAAGCTCGGCTACATTGAAAAGATTAAGGGCGTATTTCAAATTTCGGGGGGTGAGCTGTGAGTAAAAAACTATTTTGGATAAAACTTAAAAAGGATTTTTTCGATGACCCTAAAATTTTAAAAATAAGAAGTGTGGCCGGCGGAGATACCTACACCTGCATCTATCTTAAGCTTCTATTAAAAAGCTTAGACGATGACGGCGTTATATTTTTTGACGGCATAGAGCCGACGATAGAAGCCGAGATCGCGCTAAAAATAAGGGAGCAAGAAATCAACGTCAAGGCTGCTATGGCTATTTTTGAGAGCTTGGGGCTATTACAAAAGGGCGAGGATGACGACGTGAGACTGCCCGAAGCTGTAAGCCTAAGCGGCGGAGAATGCGACAGCGCAAAGAGAGTTAGGGAATTTAGAGCCAAACAAAAAGAGGCTAAAGCGTTACATTGTAACAGCGCGGTAACAAGCGGTAACAAAAACGTAACCCTAGAGAAAGAGATAGAGAAAGAGATAGAGTTAGAGAAAGAAGAGGCTAACGCCTCTACGCACGTGCGCACGCGTGAGAGCGAGAAGCCCGACCCCGAACCTAAGCGATTTAAAAAACCGACCCTAAAAGAACTTGAAACCTACAAGCAAGAGACAAATTTAAATCTCGTCGATTGCTCCGCGTTTTACGACTTCTACGAAAGCAAGGGCTGGGCGGTAGGCAAAGCCCCTATGAAAGATTGGCGAGCGTCTATGCGCAACTGGCAAAGAACCGAGGCGGAGCGAATAGCTAAAAGAGGATCGCCGCCTATTGCAAAAGACAAAAGGCAGGATGCGACGACGGTAGATTATGACGATTTAGCGCGTTTCGGGTTTAGGAGCAACGACGCGATAGAGTGCGAAATACTAGAACTAGGGGCAGATTATGGCGATAGATAGGGTCGAGCTGATAATGCAAGCGGTGGAGTGCAACAAAGTCCAAGCGATGATTTACGAGGACGAAATTAGAGACATCCCCGATAGCAGGCTTATGGATTTTTTCAAATTTAGGCTGCAATTTTTGGAGCGCTACGTAAGCAAAGAGCTAGCGATGAAAAAAGCTATCACCGCGTATAAGACTATCCTAGCCAAAGAGGCGATAAAGCAAGGCAAATACGCCTTTGATAGCCTTGAGGCGATGATCGATTTTATCAGGCAAGCGTACAAAGGGCAGGAGTTTTGCTACGGAGTGCCGCCGTTTTACGACGTGGTGCGGCTAGCTATCGACGAGGATGGCGACATAATAAATAAATTCTCCGTGAATAGCTACGGTAAATACCCTAAGCTAAGCGGCGAGGATACGCAGGCGGTGTTTGAGTGGCTATTTAATCATCAATACCGAATAGGCGAGGTTAAATTTATCAGCGTAGAAAATTCGGCCAGATACCAAGCTAAAAAGCAAGAAATAGAGCTACGCGAAAAAGGGCAAGATCAAATCATCGACAAAATAAACAAAGACCCGGACGCGCCGCTGCCTATCAGCCCTAAAGTCGGCGCAATGCTAGCCATAAGGACGGCAGTATGAAACTAGAGTTTAGACCAAAAGGTGCAACACTATTTTACGAGGTATGGATGGTTGATTTTGTGCGAAATATCGTGAGAATAAAAATTGCGGGCGGAGAAGCACAAGAGGAAATATTGAGCGAGGGCGAGCTAAGAGTAAAAGGCGAGCAAGGGATGTTGTTTTGAAACTATCCAAAACCGAAAATCTAAAATTTAGGCAATTCCTAGCATACGAATACCCCGTTTGCCAAATATGCGGCAAAGCTCCGAGCGACGACGCGCATCACGTGAGATACGGCTGTTATGGGGCGGACAAAGACGACCGCAAACAAATAGCTGTATGTAGAGCTTGCCACGATTGGTGTCACGATCACAAACACGAGAGTATAGAAAAATACGAGGAGCTAGCCGATGAGAATTGGGCGGAATATGAAGCTAGTTTATAAGTTTGAGATAACGGGGCTAGAGTATAACCCGGTGCCGTATAAAAGGACGACGCAGAGGGCTAAATTCGTAAGTAAGGATTATAAAAAATATCTCGAATGGAAAACTTTGTTGGGAGATACCTTTTGCGCATCTAATCCGGACGCGCCCAAAAGAATAATCAGGCGCGGCAAAGACTGGCACGCCGTGCCGGAGCTAAGCGGGGCGTACTTCGTGGAGACCGTAGCGATATACAAAGACAAAACGCACGGCGACACGGACAACGTAGCCAAAGGAGTACTGGACGCGTTATTTAAAAACGACAAATACGTAAGCGGGAGCTGCCGCTACGAATACGGCGCAAGCGGCGGGATAAGAGTTATGATTTATGAGGCGGGCGAGTGATGAACCACATTGAGGGGTTTTATCACAATGCGGATTTGATAAGATTTTTTTCATTGGGTAAAAATTTCTTTAAGAATACAAACGAGAAGAAGCTAAAGGCCGAAATAAGGCTATTGGGATCGTCGTTATTCGTAAAGCCACCGAAATATGTGAGAAAACTAATCAATAGCGGTAATTACGTAGCTATGCCGGTGCGTACCGCAGATAAAGCGGAGTTTGATGAATTTTATCAATTGACCGATAAGACTACGATCGGATTTTACAAAGTGAGAGGATAAGATGCCGACGCTATTTAAACGCTGTAAATGCGGGGCAAAGATAAAGATAAACGAGAGAGCGTGCGAGCGGTGCAGAGCGAGCGCTAGCGCGGGAGCAAACAAGATGTATAACGTTTTTGGTAGAAACAAGGAAGCGGACAAATTCTACCAAAGCAAAGAGTGGAAAGCGGTGCGAGCCATAGTCAAAGCTAGGCAGCCCTTTTGTGTAGCGTGCGGCAAGCCTACGCAGATAATAGACCATATTGTGCCGATAGAACACGGCGGCGCTACGCTAAACCTTGATAACCTGCAAGGGCTTTGCAGGAGTTGTCACAACAAAAAGACTGCGCAGGATGAGGAGAAATTTAAAAAATGATGGGTAGGGGCAGGTCAAATCTCTACGACCGAGACGGCGAAACATCGGACGGGTGCATTTCATTTTTTGCGCGCCGTATTTTTGAGAAATTAATAAAGTCAAGTGAGAACAAAGTCAAGTGATAAACGGTAAGTCAAGCGACGATTTATTGTCAAAAGCTGAGGCTATGGATATTTTAGGCATAAAATCAGCCGAAACTATGAGCCGAATAGCAAAGCGGCACGGGGTAAGTACGATAAAGGAATGGAAAAACGTATTTTACCCAAAGGATGAAATTTTAGAACTAAAAGATAGGCGAGAAAAAGATCGGGCTAGCAAAAAACCCAACGCAAATTTTAGAGCCAAAAAAAGCGAAAAACGCACCGAGCTGATAGTCAAAAACGAAGCCAAAAAAGCAGACAAACCGCAAACGGCAAATTTGCCCGTCACAGCTAGCGACGCGATGGCAAATGAATCAAGCCTAAAAGAGCGTATGAGCGCAGTCGTCAAAGAGCTAAAAGAAATAGGACTTTATGAAATTTGCGACAAGTCGCTTATTTACTCATACTGTCTAACCGAGATCAAGCTTGACGAGGTAGCCGCGCAGATGCGAGAAAATTTTACGACCTACGACGACAAGGGGAACGAAAAGCCGCACCCGCTCACAAAAATTTACGCCGATTTTTTGGCCGCAAAACTAAATTTGGCTAAAGCTTTAGGGTTAGGAGCAGGCAACCGCAAGGGGCTAAAAATAAGCGAAATAATCGAAATAGACGAAATGGAAAAATTATTAAATGGCTAAAATCTTAAACCTCATACCGCGCGACAAGATCATCGTGGATGCAAAACGCGTTATTGCAAAAAAACAAGCCGAATTAAAAGGCACGCCTTATTTTATCGATGAAGAGATCGCACTAAAAGCGATAAATTTTATCTCGCTATTAAAACATACCGCCGGCAAATTTGCCGATCAGCCTTTCCAGCTCTTGCCTTTTCAGATAGAGTTTATCATCGACGTAGTAGCGACTTATTCAAGAGAGGGCGGAACGCGTCGGTATAAGACGGCGCTATTATTTTTGCCGCGCAAAAACGGCAAAACCGAGCTGATTGCGGCTATTTTGCTATTTTTTCTTTTTATCGACGCCGAAAAAGGCAAAGAAATTTATTGCGCCGCCAACGAAACCGAGCAGGCAAAAATCATTTTTAACGCTACCGACTCGATGCTAAGGCGAAACCGTAGCCTAAAGGCGATGTCTACGACATACAAAAGCACGAAGACTATCGAGAAAAATGGCGATTTTTTGGATTTCGTAAAGGTCCTGACGGCAAATGCCGACACCAAAGACGGGCTAAAGCCTTACGTGTTCGTTTATGACGAGCTTCACGCCGCAAAGGACGGCGAGCTTTGGCGAGTGCTTGAAGAGGGGCAGATAAACAGAGACAACCCGCTAGCTTTTATCATCTCGACCGCGGGCTATAACCTACAAGGCGAGATGAAGCGCAAATACGACTATGCCAAACAAGTAAAAGCGGGCATCATCAAAGACGATAGCTTTTATAGTATGATCTTTGAGGCAGACCCCGAAAAATGGCAAGACGAAAGCGAATGGATAAAGGCAAATCCCGCGCTAGGGTATGGCGTTAGGCTTGAAAATTTACGAGATAGGTTCTTAAAAGCCGCTTCAAATGCCGAGGATGAAAATAGCTTTAAGACTAAGCACTTAAACATTTGGTGCAACAGCTCCGCATCCTGGATAAGAGACGACGTATGGCAGAAAAATTTTATCCCAAATTTTGACGCAAAAAGGCTAAATACCGCCGTTTCCTACGCGGGGCTTGATTTAAGCTCTACTACCGACATTACCGCCTACGTCATAATGTCGCACCTGGACGGCATTTTCCACATAACGCCGTTTTTTTGGGTACCGTTTGAAAACGCAAGCGCGCGAGCCAAAAAAGACCGCGTGCCGTATATTGACTGGATAAACAAAGGCTTTATCCGCGCCACGCAAGGGAACGTTATCGACTATGACGAGGTTCAGAGGGATATTTTAGAGATAAACGAGAGATTTAACATAAAATGTACTGCCTACGATAGGTGGAATTCTGCAAAAATCATAACAAATTTAACCAATGAGGGGCTAGAGCTTACGCCGTTTGGGCAGGGCTTTGGCTCGATGTCGGCTCCGACAAAAGATATTTTCGCGCTTGCGCTATCCAAAAAGCTAAACCACTTCGATAACCCCGTGCTTAGGTGGATGGTTTCGAACGTCGATCTGCAAATAGACTCCGCCGAAAACGTAAAGCCGGACAAGAAAAAGGCGCGTGAGCGTATAGACGGGGTCGTCGCTTTGGTAATGGCAAACGGCATCAGGCTAGTTTGCGAGGCGCAAACGTCCGAGACCAGTCCATACCTGACGGGCGACATTAGAAGCTTTTAGTCGCCTAGCGCCTCTTTGAGCGCCTTATATTTTTGCGCCATTTCATAGTTTTCAAACCAGCTTCTAATCCACGACGGGAATGGTTTATTTTCGCCATTCCAGTTGTTTATCGAATTATAACTAAGCCCCGTCATTGCTGACAGCCCTTTTTTGTCTAAATTTAGCTTTTTTAGCCAAGCCGTAAACTCCGCTCTAGTCATTTTTTAGCTTCTTTTCGATACGTTCGAGTCGCCACTCGTTTACTCCGACCCAAGCGCTCAAAATCAAAATCAAGATAAATTCTAAGCTCATTTTAGCTCCTTTGTGATATAATAACGAAAGTAAAAGATGAAAATCCCGCAACCTGCGGGCTAGTTTGAGCTTTATGATAGCAGCTTGATAAAGGCCGCTATGTAAAAAGCTATCTGTAAGATTGTTGCTACCAACCTTAAGACGTCAAACGTTTTCATCTTTTTTCCTTTCGTTTTTTATTTCAAAGGCTTTAACCCCTTTGATAATCAAATTATATCAAATAATTACTTAAAAATATCTTTTAATTACTATTGTATTATTAAATTCTGCGTTATCAGAAAGATATTACCTTGACTTCTCCCGATTCCCCCTAAAAAACCGCTAGTATGAGCAAAAAAATAAAAAGTAGGCTGATGTTTGGATTTTTAAAAAAGAAAAATTTACCGAAACTAACGCGTAGCGAAACGGGCGAGATGTTTGCGCCGACGGCAAACGGCGGGGTGTCTATAACCGCCGATAGCGCGATGAGAATATCGGCCGTTTATGCTTGCGTTAGAGCCATCAGCGAGACTATCGCCACATTGCCTTTTGAAATCTACGAGAAAAGAGGCAAAGGCAAAGAGCCGGCCGTAAACCACCCCATAAGAAATTTAATCAAGATCGCGCCAAACGAGAAAATGAATATTGCGCAGTTCTTAGAGGCAGTTTTAACCTCTATGCTGCTTCGCGGTAACGCATTTTTGCGCCCTGTAAGAGCTAGAAACGGTGCGGTGGCGAGCATAGAGTTTTTAGACCCTAGCAGAGTAACCATTAACGACGACGACGAAATTTATTATACCTATACGAGCAAAAAAGGTACTTTTAAATTTTCGCTCGAAGATGTGGTAAATATCCCTTATTTCACGATTGACGGGCTAAACGGGTTAAGCCCCGTCGCAAAATGCAGAGCGTCGCTAGAGCTTACGCAAGTAGCCGAAAATCACGGCAGAAATTTCTTTAAAAACGCTGCGCTACCAAACGGCGTGATTGAAATTCCGCAGGAGCTAAATAACGAGGCCTACGAAAGAATGAAAACTTCTTGGCACAAGGCCTACTCAAACGAAAACGCTTACAAAACGGCTATTTTAGAAGCTGGGGCGACATATAAAGGCATAAGTATTCCAAACAAAGACGCGCAATTTTTGGAGCTTAGGGATTTTCAGGTAACCGACATCGCAAGGATGTTTAGGGTGCCGCCGCATATGATAGCCGATTTAAGCAAAGCCACGTTTTCAAATATCGAGCAGCAAAGTAAGGAATTTGCCGAGTTTACCATCTTGCCGCTCGTGGTAAAGATAGAAAAAGCGCTAAATCATAGACTTTTAACGCCTGACGAGTGGGACAAATATTATTTTAAATTTAATATCAACGCGATCACGCGCGGCGATATGAAAAGCCGCTTTGAGGCTTACAATTTAGGGCGCAATATGGGCGTTTATAGCGCAAACGAGATAAGAGAATTGGAGGATTTAAACCCTATCGAAAACGGCGATATTTATCTTCAGCCGCTAAATATGGACGAAGCGGGCAAAGCCCAAGAAAAGGATAGTAATGAGTGAAATTTTGCAACGAAAAGCGAGTCTAAAAAGCTCAAACGACGAAACGAAAACTTTAAATTTCGTGATCGTAAGCTCGGATAACGCCTGCACGCGCTTTGACTGGGCGAGCGGCAGATACTACACGGAGACGCTAGACGTCAAAGGCGCGCAGTTTGGCGAACTAAAGACGATGTTTAAAGACCACAACCCAAGCGTCGATAACGCCATAGCTAGAGTAGAAAACGTCAGAGAGGAAAACGGCGAGCTAGTATGCGAGTGCGTTTTTGCAAGCGATGAAGACAGCCAAAAGATTTATCGCAAATACGCGGACGGCGTCTTAAGCGACGTAAGCATAGGCTACAGCGTTAAAGATTTTAAAAAGACAAAAGGGGACAAGATAGATGACGTACTCGTGACTAAATTTAATATCTTGGAGCTAAGCGCAGTTTGGAAAGGCGCGGACAAGGGTGCTAAAAAGCGAGAGGACGAAAGAGTTGCCGAAATATCGGCTTATCAAAAGGCGAAAGCAAGAAGCCTAAATCTAAAACTAAAGGAGCTTCAGTTATGAAGAAAAGACTACAAGAACTAAAAGATAAGGCAGGCGCGCTGCTTGCTAATATGCGCGGCATTTTAGACGGCGCGGCTAAAGAAAACAGAGCTACGACCGAAGAGGAAAACGCTAAATACGACGCGATGGAGGCCGATTTTGAGAGAATGAGCGGCGAGATTAAGAGACTTGAATCGCTAATTAGAAATGACGAGTTTATGTCTGCCGTACCCGAGACCGTGCAGCAAAAAAGCGCCGATGATCCGGATGCTAACTTTTGGCGCTACGTTAGGGGCGTGCCTTATGAGAGAGACGCGCTATCGACTGTCGACGCAAACGGCGGCTACACCGTGCCAAAAACGTTTCAAACCTCCGTAATAGAGCTTTTAAACAAAGAGTGCTTGCTGCGCCGCCTTTGTTCGGTAATGACGACCGAGAACACAAATTTAATCCCTATCGAGGCAACGCGACCGCAGTTTAGATGGCTAGGCGAGGCTGAGGCATACTCTGAAACTGGGATAAACTTTGCGCAGATCCAAATCGGCGCGCATAAAGGTGGCGGCATCATCAAAATCAGCGAGGAGCTACTAAACGATAGCGCAATTAACGTTGAAAGCTATGTTAGGCGCAAAATGGCGGACGGCATTGCCGTGCTTGAAGAAGAGGCGTTTATTGGCGGTAACGGAACGCAAAAGCCAAAAGGGTTGCTTGACGGCATAACTACGGGCATAACTACTGCGGCGGCGGGCAAATTTACGTCTGATGAGCTAATAGATATGCTTTACAGCGTAGCGGTAGGCTACAGACAAAACGGCGTCTGGTTGGTTTCCGACGTATTCGAGCGAGAAGTAAGAAAACTTAAGGATAAAAACGAGCAGTATATTTGGCAACAGGGCTTTACGTCCGATGCGCCTAATACGCTACTGGGGCATCCTGTCTACGTGAGCGAGTTTATGGGTAACGAGCTAACTACCGGCAAAACTCCCGCGATTTTCGGCGACTTGAAGTATTATCAAATCGCAGACCGTGGCTCAATGGGCTTACAGCGCCTAAACGAGCTATACGCAGGTAACGGGCAGGTCGGCTTTAGAATTCACAAGCGCGTAGACGGCAAGCTAACTATGGCAGATGCCGTTAAAAGCTTTAAGATGAAATAAATGAAGCTCGAAATCTTAGAGGGCGGCGACGCTCTCTTTTTAACCCTAGACGAGGTCAAGAGCTGGCTAAGAGTAATCGGCGACGAAGAAGACGGGCTTTTAAAGTCGCTTATTTTGGCAGCCGAGCAGTTCTTTGAAAACCATACGGATCGCGTTTTAATGCCGAAAAAATTCAGGGCGACCTTTCTAAACGAAGCGGCAATCCTTCCTAAAAGCCCGGTAATACAAATATCTAAACCGCAAAATGCAAGCGTATTATGGGATAGGCAAACGGCGCAAATTTTAGGCATGACGTCGGGCGAGGTGGAATTTAGAGCCGGGTACGAAACGATACCGCAGATTATTAAAATTTGGGCGCTAAACAAAATCGCTTCGTGGTACGAGAATAGAGAAAACGTAGCCGTCGGTACTATAGTTTCAAAATTTGACAAATCTCACATAGACGTCGTTTTAGACCAATTCAAGGTAAGGCGGTTTTAATGAGAATCGGCAGGCTTAGGCACTTAATTACTTTACAAACGCTTCAATCCGTGCGAAACGAATACGGCGAGGTTGAAAAAGGCTATGCGGATTTAGCCAAGGTTTGGGCTAGTATAGAGCCTATTAGCGCAAATGAGAAATACTTACGAAATCAAGAGAATATGCAGATCACGCATAAGATAGAAATTCGCTTTTTAAAGAGTATCGGCGTAACAACGCAAATACTTTTTAATGAGCGAAAATTCGAAGTAAAGAGCGTAATAAATCCGCTCGAAAAAAACGAAAAATTGATTTTGCTGGCGACTGAAAATGAGCACTGAGATAGCGGGCTTTGACAAGCTTCTTAATCTAATAGACAAAGTAAAAGAACTGCCGGAGAGAGTACAGAAAAAGGTTTTAAAGGGGGCGGCAATGGACGTAGCAAGGCAGGTGCGAAAGATCGCGCGCAAAAATGCTCCCGAAAAAAGCGGCATCTTAAAGGCTCATATCGTGGCCGTGCCTAGCCGAAGCAAAGACAAGGGCGTTATTAGGGTTGCAGTTTTGGTAAGGCGAAGTAAAAACATAACTAAGAAATTTAAAGACGCGCTAAAAGCGGGTAAAAAAATCCGCACGAACAAAGCCCAAACCAAAACCGACGGCTACTATGCTTATTTCGTCGAACGCGGCACTAAGTACCAAGAAGCGCAAAACTTTTTACAAAATGCGCTAAACGCGGTTGAGCCAAAAATGCACGAGATAGCCGAGAAGCACATAGACGAGTTTTTAAGGAAAAACGGATGGCTATAATTAAATTAGCAAGGCATTTAGAAACAAAGACGGGCGTTAAAGTGTTTGCCTATGAGGCCGACGCCAAAGCCGACGTCCCGTATATCGTCTATCAGATAAACGACCAAAGCGAAAAACTAGCCGTTAACGGCGGAGTGATACAGACTGATTATTTAATAGAGCTTGACGTATACACGAAAACCTTTAAAGAGAGCGAAGCGCTAAAAGAAAAGATCATAAATGCGCTTTTAGACTTTGAACGCCCCGTAACTTCTATCAAATGCGACACGGACAAAGAGGACGGGTTTATATTTTTAACTATTGAGCTTGAATTTTTCGTTTGACTTCTCCCGATTCCCCCTAAAAACAAAATAGAATAGATTAAAAATTTAAATTTACTACAAGGAGCATAAAATGCCATCAGTATCAACAAGTCCCGATTATACCGGCATATCTGTCAAGGTTGCCGATTTGGCTACAAACACAAGTTTTCCTACGACCGTAACATCGTCCGTAGCGGTAGGTCATCTCGATGATTTTCCGACGGTTTATGAGGCCACTAGAGAGGTTAAAAAATATAAGCCGATTAACGACAAGGATTTTTCGCAAATGGTGTCTACGGGATCAGTCGAGTACGGAGCTATGAGTGCGACCGTGCTTTACGACCCAAGCGCAAGCGACGGTATAAATAAGCTTGAAGAAGCGTTTAAAGCAAATAAAAATATCGGACTTATCCTCGAGCTAAACAATTCAAGAGGCGCGAACGGCACGACCTATCTGTTTACCGTAAGGCTATCTAAATTTAGCGTTAAGGGCGAAAAAGACGGCAAAACCCAGGCGGAATTCGCAGCTGAAGTGATCGGCGAACCTACCATTAAGGCGGCGGCATAATGTTAAAACTTCAGAATATAAAAGAGAATTTTAGCGCAGAGGAAAAGGTCGTAAACGTCAAGGCGTGGGGCGGCGAGGTAAAAATCCGCCCGCTCACGATAGCCGAGAGAAACGAAGTTATCGCTACTATGCAAAAAGACGGGGAGCAAGAAAAAGTAGGGCTAGCCGACTTTATCGCCGCGCAGATAAAAACCGCGCATTTTGCGCTAGTCGATCCAAAAATTAGCGAGGATGAGCTAAAGGCGCTACCCGAACGAGCGTTTGAGGGCGTAAAAGAAATTTGCGACGAGGTTGAAAAACTAAACGCAAAAAAGTAGATATGGACGACGACGAGGTTAGGTTTAGATTTAAGCTAGCCTCCCACTTGGGCGTCGTCAACCCGTTTTGGCTTGACTATCTACTGAGCGATAGCGAGCTAAGGGCGTGGGCTGAGTATATGCGCCTTGAACCGGTTATGTCTGACAGGATAGAGGTGCAGCTCGCCGTCATTGCTTCAATGATACATAGTTATCTATCCAAGAACCCGCTGGGGTATGAAGCGTTTAAAATTTCAAGTACGGTTAGTAGAAAGACGGATAAAAAAGCGGAATTTGAAAAGAGATTAAAAGATGTGTTTAAAAAATAAACTTTATGTGAAGCGAGTTGAGCTCTTCCGCCGTAACGTGTTTAAGATCGCTAAGGCGTATTTCGTAGCCTCTTTGATACATCTCTTTTACGCTTTTAAGCTCGGCATCGTGCAAAGCGCTATTTCTAGCCATATTTTTGTAAATTCTATAAGCTACAAACATAACGAACAAAAAAACAAATACGCTAGCGTTTTGCGGAATGCCAAAATACATTTTAACTCCTTTTTTTCTTATTTTACCGTAAAGGTCGTAAAGTATGTCTAAAACCGCCAAAGTAACAGCAGAATTTGACGTAAACACGGGCAAATTTGAAACAGGAGTACAGCGCGCAGCTAATGTCGTTAAAAAGTATAAAACCGAAATAGACTTGGCCGCCCATGCGACCCAAATTCTAGGCGGCGTCCTTAGCGCGGCAAGCTGGGGCAAAGAAAAATTCGATCTGCTAAGCGGCAGTATTATAAAAATAAACTCCGATTTCGAGACTCTCAAAACTTCTTTAACCGGGCTAATCAGCGCGAGCCACTCAAACGTAAATTCGCTCGGTCGTTTAATGGGCGTGCAGGAAAAATGGGCGCTATCTACCAAGAAAGCCGACGATACGCTGCAAAGCCTAAATAAAATCGCGTCAAAAACGAGCTTTAACCTAGATCAAACCGCGCAGATGTTTAAAAGTTTTTATTCGACGGCCAACTCGAATATGAGCCTAAAACAAAGTATTGAAGCGTTTGAGGGATTAGCCAATATGGCGTCCGTAGTCGGTATAAACGTCGATCAGATGATACGAACTCTCGACGGCGTGGGTTCTGGCAAATGGACTTCAAGCGAGCTAACGCGCTTTTTAGAGGGTAGCTTGGGGCTAACCAAAGAAGCTGCGCAAGAGGCTATAAAGGCCGGCAAATACTACGACCTTTTGATGGAAAAAACGGCCGAATTCGCCAAAATGGCGGACGCTACGGGCAATACGTTCGAGGCCGTAACCGAAGCTTTTAAGAGTGAGGTTGAAAATTTAACCAGAAGCCTAACGGGCGGGATGTTTAATAGCTTCAAAGACGGCATAAAAGAGGCGACGACTTTTCTCAAAGAGAATAAAGACGCTATCGTAGGCGCGGCAAATACGGCCGTCGAGCTGGCTAAGCATTTAGGGGCGCTGGGGGCGGCTTATTATGGCGCGAGGATAGCTAATAATCTATACGATAAAGCCGTAAAAGCTATGACGGCATCTGCGTTACTCAGCAATCAAGCGCTTAGCGCAAAAACAAAAGCGCTAGGGCTTTTAAGCATAAGCATAGATAAGGCCAAGACCGCTACGCTTGCACTAAAGGCGGCGTTTAGGACATTTATCCCGGTTGCCGTCATATTCGGCGCGGTTGAGGCGTTTATGGCGCTAAAAGGCAGTATGGACGACGCTAAGATTAGCGGCGATGAGTTAAATAAAATACTAAGCCGCACAAATGAGGAGCTGAAAAAACTAACTAGAAACGAGATCGAATACGAAAAAATAAAACTATCCAAGAAATTTGACGAACAGCAGGTGCAACTACGAGAGTACGAGAAAGAATTAAAAGAATTTGCGGATAAACGAGAATTTTATATCGGTAAATTTAGAAATAACCCTAACTCTAGCTCCCTCGCGCACTTCTTGGGCGTAACGGACGACGGCGTAGCAAAAACGAAATCCGACATAGACGGATTAAAGCGAGAGATAGAGGCTACGCAAAGCGGGCTAAATAGGTACTCGCAAGAACTACAACGCAGAAACGAGAGTGTAAGCCAGACTGCAGAGCTAGTCCGAGGCAAAACGGACGAACTAAACGACGCGCTAGATAAGGCAAGCGAAAAAGCAAAAAACGTAACCACGCTAGGACGCCTAAAAACAGAGCTTGTCGAGATCGACGGGCTTATTAAAAATTTGCAAAAACCGTTAAATGACCCCGAGAAAGAAAAACAGAGGCTCGATACGCTCGAGGCCTTGACGGTCATGCGCGAAAAGACGGCAAAGCAGATAGCTGAGTTTAACAAGCAAGATATAAAAAGCCTGGGCGATATAAACTCTTCATACCGCGAGATAGCGCGCGTGGGGATGAGCGAATACGAGAAAAAACTCGACGACATCAATCAAAAATATAAAAAATGGCTTGAAGACGGCGTTAATAAAGACATCGCCAAAAAAGCGCGCGCTAGCTTAATAAGCGCCCTAGATAAAGAAGAAGCCAATAAAGCCATAAAAGAACATTCAAAATTCCTAAAAGAGAAAGAGGAACTAGAAAAAAAATACTTTGAAACGATCGGCGAATATGAAAAAGCGTGGGCGATCGAAAGCAAAAAATATAAAGAGGAAATCAAAAAATTAGGGCTTACGGAAGAGGACGCTAAAAAATACCTCGAAATTCAAAAGAAAAAATACCTCGAGCCGTACGTCAAACACACAAAAGCCGCCTTTAAAGACATCAAAAACAGCTGGGCTGATACAGTCTCGTCTATGCAAAAAACCGTCGATGACGGCTTTTTTAATTTTTTCATAGGTAAAACAAAAAGCCTAAAAACAGCCCTCAAAGACATCGGCACGAATTTGATGCGCGATCTGATTAGCCCGTATGCGCGTGTCTTGTCGCAGGGCATTTCGGGCGGCTTTGGCGCATTGCTTGGCGGCGGCTCAAATTTGGCCTCTATCGCTTCAAATTTGGGTCTAGCCAAAAACGATAGCGGCGGCTGGATAGGATCGGTCGGCGGCACGACGGTAGAGCTATCAAGTACAGGGCAGATACTTCGGGGTGCGGACGCTCTGGACAAAAGCACGACGAGCTTGCTTAGCTCCGTTTCAAATTTGCAAAGCGCATACTCTTTGCTTACCAGCGGCTATACGGGCTTTATCTCAAGCTTTACCAGTACGCCTGCGCTAAATGCTGCTAGCTGGCTATCTATGCACGGATACGCGGGGCTAGGTCAAGGCGTATACGGCTTTGGCACGGGGGTCAAAGGCGCGCTAACGGCTACGCAGTTTAGCTCTGCAGGCACTGCTCCGTATATGGCGGGGTCGGCGTTTGGCGGAGCGGCTCTTGGATACGGCATAGGCTATCTCGGGGACAAGCTTTTCAAAGCCAACACTTACGCTAGCACGGGCGGAGCGCTTGGAGGAGCCGCGGGCGGTCTGATAGCCGGTATGAAAGCGGGATCGTCTATGGGTCCTTGGGGCGCGGTTATCGGCGCGGTAGCCGGCGCGCTCATCGGCGGAGCGTTTGGTAAGAAAAAAACGACCGGTAGCGGAATATCCGTGCTTCAAGACATAACCGCCGGCGATGCGCTAAGCAACCAAAACATCCGTTCCTACATCGATATGCAAAAGAAAGGCTGGTTCTCAAAGAAAAGCTGGACCGAGATGAGCGACCTAGACGATACCTCTATGAGAGAGATCGGCGCGCAGCTTCGCTCTATGGATAGGATGGCTAGCCGCGCCGGAGCTCTTGCAAGCCTAACCCTAAAAATGGGCAAGTATAGCGGCGAAAGCCTAGCAAACGAGGGCTTTGCAAAAGCAATACTTCGCTCAATGACCGGGCAAGCCGAGCAGATGTGGGCGGAGGTAACAGAGAGCGGCGGCAAGAAGCGAAAAGGCTTGCTAGGAAAAATAGGCGGGGTATTTGAAAAGGCTATGAAATTTAGCCCCTCAAGCATCATCAACCGCATAACTAAACCGCTTGACGACGCCGTAAGCAAGGCGATGAGCAAGGCGGGGTTGGGCGCGATAGATAATATGGCGCGCGGTATGAGGGACGAGTTTGGCAAGGCTAGCGACGGAAATATATTCGGCCTAAAAAGCTCCCGCAAAATAGACGACCTGCTAAATCTCTCTCGCGACGAGACCAACAAAAATCAAAAACTCGTCGACAACCCCGAGTTTTCCAGAATGTGGAAAGACTGGGAAGAGCAAGCGAAAAAGACCAACAAAAAGGTCATCGAGCTAATGAGCGAGAGTTTAGGAGCGATCGCAGATAGCTACAAGAGCCTTGAGCTTTTGACCGTGAGAAATCCTATCAAGCAGGTTGAAATCTCAATGCGTCAAGCCTTTGAAAGCTTCACGGACGCAGCCGAAGCTTTGAAGCTTGATATACCAAAAGAGATGGGAAGTATCGCCGATCTTTCGGTAGAGCGTATGGCGCAGGCATACCGCAAAGCTATCGCGTCAGACTTCACAAAAAGCAACATAGACAGCCTAAACGGCCTAGTCAAGGCCTACGAGGCGGCGAAAAAAGCCCAAGACGAGTACACCAAAGCGGTGGTAAATTTCACCCAAAGCATAGCAAGTACGCAAGGCGGATTTTACCAAGCGCTGGGCTTTGATACGAATTTTCTATCTTTGCAAAACGTCTACACCCGTCTAAGAAACGTTGCGGGCGCCCTAGAGAGCGATTTGGGCGAAAAAGAAAAGAAAGATATAAATAAAATCGGCAGCACGAACGACCCGCGCGCGTGGGCTACGTATTTTCACAATATGAGCGCGGCGCAGATGCAGGAGTTTTTGGCGCGCGGTAACGTAGAAATGCGGGCGGAGTTGGTAAAGTTAATCAGCGAATACAAAAATTTCACTAATCAAAACGGCGGTCGCGAGGTGTGGCTAAAGAGCTTTAGCGACATCGAGGCGATAAGCAAGCAAATAGCCGCCCTAAAGCTAGCCGAAGCCGCGCAAAATACCCTAAATTTGCAGCGCGAACAGCTAAATTTGCTAAACAAGCAAAAAAGCGTCCTTGAAAAAGTAGCCCAAACCGCGCAGAAGCTAAGAGACAGCGTCATAGACGAAAACACGAGCGGGTTAAACTATCGTTTCGCCCTAGAGCGCGCAAGAATCGCCTACAATGCCAAAGACTACGACAGCAAGGCGTATGAAAATCTAAATACTGCGGTAGCAAAACAAGAGCAATATCTAAAACAAACCGCGGGAAGTTATGCCGAATATAAGCTATCTATCCTAAAAATGGCGAGCGAAATAGAGGGCATAACGGGCGCGGCTAGCCTTGATGACATCAACCGCCAGATAAAACGGCTAGAGGGCTTGCTAAATAGTAGCTCAAATTCACAACTAAGCGCGCTTGAAGCGCAAAAAGAAGCCTTGATAAAAGGCGCGAGCGACCAAATCAACGCTATGGAGCTACTGCTTGGCAGCGATAGCCCGGTAGTAAGATACCTAAAAGAGGCGTTAGCCGCGCTAAAAGACGGCAAGGCGGTACCAAACTATAACGGGGCGATAGCAAACGTAAATAACGGCGCGGTAACCGCAAACGGCGCGGTGCTAAGCTCGCAACTAGACCGCGACATAAACGCTATCTACAAAGATGTACTGGGTCGTAGCGTAGAGCAAAGCGGGCTAGACGCGTGGAAACGCAAGGCTCTAATGGAAAATTTGAGCTTACAGCAAATCCGCGAGCAAATCATAAAAACCGCAACCGCGATCACCGGGTCAAGCAATAAAAACGACTGGATAGAGTGGAGCAAACGTCAAGGGTTAAAACCTTATGCAGAGGGCGGCATAGTGACCCGCCCGACAAGAGCGCTAATAGGCGAAGCGGGAGCCGAGGCAGTAATTCCGCTCAAAAACGGCGCGGTAAGAGCGCAGATAGTAGGGGCGAGCGACAACGGCGAACAAACCAGGCTGATGCGCGAATTCGTTAGCGTAGGAAAGGAACTGCTCAAATACGCCAAAGATAGCGCGACGATACAAAAAGATACTACCAACGGGCAAGCCGTAGTGGTAACGATAGATAATTTAGAGCAAATTTTAAGAAAGGCGGCAAATCAATGACATTAGTCGAAAAAACGAGCTATACGGTGGCGAGCAATAACGCTCCGCCCGAAAACACTCCCGCGTGGCAAGAAAACAAAGCATACGCGGCGGACGACAGGGTTTTGTTTCTTAACAAAATCTACATTTGCGCAAAGCCCAACAGCGGCAAAAATGCGCCCAATATGACCGTGGACGAGTGGGTGGAGGCGGGCAGCCCAAATCCTACTAGGTTTCAAGACGAGTACGTAAATACCCAAACAAAAAGCGATACTAGGTTAGAGATAGTTATCAACGTCCCCGAGGCTAGCGTAAATTCGTTTGGGCTTTTTAACGCGGACGGAGCAAAAATCCTGATCTACGATAAAAACGACGCTTTGATTTTCGAGCGGGCGTTGGCGACTAGAAACGATAGCGCCAGCTGGTGGCAATACTTTTTTGGTGCATCTTTCACTTACCGCAACGACGTATGGCACCTAGGCGACGTAGACTACGGCGGGCAAATAAAAATCAAGATAGAGCCCAACGAAAAAGGCGCAAATCTCGGGCATTTAGTCGTAGGTCGCAAGATATTTTTAGGCGATACGCTTTACGAGCCTAGCGTCTCGATGATCGATTATTCAAAAGAATTTACCGACGACTGGGGATTTACGAGACTTCGCAAAGGCGCTACGGCTAAATACTGCGCCGTCAAAGTCATAGTGCCTAGCCCGCAAGTGGATTTCGTAGAAAAAACGCTGGCAAGAACGGCGGGCGAGCTAAACCTTTTTATCGCCGACGAGCGCGAGGACGGGTTTGAGTGTTTGGCGGTATTCGGATATTTCAAGGACAAAGAGGTGGTGATAAGCAACGCCCAAACAAGCGAATTAAGCATAAATTTAAAAGGAGTGATCTAATGGCAAAAACTATAACTAAACTACCCGACGCCCCGAGCGTAGAAAGACCGGGCAGCTTTAATCAGGACGCGGACAAATTCGTGCGCGCGTTAGGCAAATTTACGGACGAGGCTAACGCGTTGGCTTTGGCGGTCGAAACGGCGGCAAAGACCGTGCAGGACGCCGCGTTTTCGGCGCAACCCATACTCGACGCCAAAGACGAGGCGTTGCGGGCTATTAGCGCGGCAACTACCCAACTAGCCGCTGCGCAAAACATAAAAGCCGATGCGGAAAAATCCGCGCAAAAGGCTCAGAGCGCAGCCCAAGCCATAGAGGCGGCGAAAAACTCTTTAGCAAGCGCAAGCTCTACGCTAGAAGAGATGAAAAAGATAGTATCAAACGGCTTCATAGACGACGCGGCTATAAGCGAGAGCAGGACGTATTCAAGTAAAAAAATCGAAGATACCTTCCAGAAAAAGGGCGCGCAGACGGATACATACGCCAAGAGTGAAATAAACTCGCTTCTAGGCGGCAAAGTGGATCTAACGGCATACGCCGCCGACAAACCGACGTTTGCGCTCAAATCGCAACTAGGCGCGTATGTTACGTCTAGCTCGCTAGGAAACTATCTCACGCGCGGGCAACTGGATAACGCGCTAAGTAAATACACAAAAGCGCAAAACATCGCTAGCAATACGATAGATTTTATGCAGGGCGTAAATTTCACGGGTAGCGCAAGCGGGCAAATAACGGCAGGAGATAGAGAGGCGGGTCAAAGCGGGCTAGTGTATATTAGCGGAGGCGTATCCGGCTTTTCAAGCGACTTTGTAATCCTAAACCCAAGCGAAGCGACGTACGGGCAAGGATACGTATTTTTTAGCTACTTCGTGCGCCCGGGCGACAACAAAGTATTAATTTCTTTCATAAAGGCCGCGTAATGTTAAAAGGAGCGTTTTTTTTCGGGGGCAAGGGTGAAGAACCCTATCCCGAAGTAACAAAGATAGTGGTAGAAAACGGACTGAACTATGTTTTGTGGGGGAATGAGGTTCCGAATAGTTTTACGAGAACATACCAAAACATTTGCGAGGCTCCTAACTACCACAAAAACAAACTAGACTTTAGCAAATTTACGAAAATCGGGGCAAACAATTTTAATAATTTTTCTCTAGTTTTGGTCGCTCCTGGTATGACGGAGCTAAATTTAAAATCGTTACAGACGCTTGGGGCTAGCTGCTTTAATAATCTAAGCGGGGATATAAAAACCTTGAAAGCTCCTCTGCTAAGAGAAGTGGATGACAGTTTTTCTACAACTACATTAACAAATATAGATGTACCTTCGCTAGAAACCATTAAGAATACCTGCTTTTCAAACAACTCTAGCGTAGTTAATGATTTTACGTTTCCAAGTTTGCATACTATAACCGGGCAAGGTAATTTTTGCAACCTGTCTAACGTATTTTATTTGACGATGAGGAAATTAGTAAAAATTAGTGGGGCAAACAATTTTAAAGGCTTAACGTCTCTAAGTCAAATAGTAGTAAGCGCGGGGATAGATTCTGCCAGTGAATTCCGTCTCAAATCAGGCGTAGGCGCAAGCAAAATCAGAAAGGTATGACGATGAAACTCACGGCGAAACAAAAACTTCAAATAGCAAAAAACGTAGCGGTAGAGATACCGCTTGAGATTTTGCAGTTTCTCGTCGTGCCTATCGCTTTGCTTTTTTGCGGTAAAGAGAGCGAAAAACTGCCAAGATGGGCGGCGTGGTTTGATGACCCAGACTACGGCATCAATGGCGATGATGGGTGGAAAAACGAGCATTTCCCAAACGGCAAAAATCGCACGTTTTTTGCGCGCCTTTGCTGGCTATACCGCAACCGCATAGGCGTATTTAGCGCGAAATATCTGGGCGTCAAGGTCGAGGACATCGACGCGGGCACAGTGCGCACTCAAGGCGACGCGCTAGCAACATACAACAAAGGGCAAAAATCAACCGAGTGCCTCGTAACGTGCAAGATGAAAGACGGGACGGAGCGTTTTGGCTACTACCGCGAGATACGCTACGGCAAATCAAAATGGTACTGCCGTATCTATCTAGGCTGGAAGCTAATGGACATAGTCGGAATGCGTGAGGACAACAAAGCCGAGTATATGGAAGAGAACGACAAGAAAGTGCTTCAGACGGTTTGGGCGATAAACCCGTTTAAAAGGATAAAACAATGAGCTCGGCGGTCAAGTTTGTAGTCATTGCGGCAATAATTTTGGCCGTCTTGCTTACCATAAATTTGCTAAAGGGGGCGTGATGAATTTTCTAATCGCAAACAAGCTTTGGCTAATCGTAATCGGCGCTCTTGCGGGCGTAATGCTAGGGCTTGGAGTTGAAATTTGGAAGCTAAAAGACGACATCAAAGAAGCAAAAGCGGGGCTAGATCAGGCACAAAAAGAGCTAGCGATAAAAGAGGCGGCTATCCAAGTATCGGCGGCAAATTTAAGCGAGTGCAATACGCGTATAGATTTTCAAAACGAGAAAATCAAGGCGCTAACCGTAAAGCCGCCCGATGTAGTGGCGACGCAGGAGCGCGTAGTGACGAAATTCAAAAAAATAGAAGTGCCGGTTAAGGACGCGCAGTGCGAAAAGAAACTCAAATTTTACGAGGAGTTAATCAATGAAGCAGGCAAATAGAACTGTTCGGCATTTCCGAACAGTTGCACCGATAGCTATTTGCGCGCTATTTTTCGGCGGGTGCGCCAAAGAGCCGCAAATCATCACGAAAACGGTCTATCAAGAAGTGAGAACGCCCGTTGCGTGCCTTGCGAAAATGCCACAAAAGCCGAAATTCGAGGCAAACGATCCGCAAAGCGCGCAGGGTCTTATGGAGTATTTCAAAACCTGCGAGGAACTCTTAAAGGGGTGCGTAGATGATAGAGTTGGCGACTAGAGCTAGAAAATTTTGGCTAAGCAAAAAGGCTATTATCGAGATCGTTTTATCAATCTTGCTAATGTGGCTAGTCACTAAGTGAGGGAGAAAAATGGATGACGTAATAGAGGAGATAGGGCTTTATTTTTGGGTGATTTTAGTGGGGCTAGTGGGCGGACTGCTAAATATGGCAAATAGCGGTAAAAAGGGCGCGCAAAGGCTCGTAAATTTAGTCGTAGGCACGGCTAGCTCGATGTTTGTATGTTGGCTAGCGTATGAAACGACATTTTACTTCACGCAGGCGCCAAAGTTTTCGCTAGCAGTCGGCGGGTTTTTCGCGTGGAGAGGCGCGGAGTGGGCTACCGCGATGATAGATAAAGCCGTAGAAAAAAAGATAGAGGGGCTAAACGGCAACAGCTACGACTACGGGGACTACGGCGGAAGCTTTAGACACGAGGAGCGGGAAGATGACAAATAGCGAGATATTAGAGAGCTTGCAAGAAAAGCGCACGAAATGCACCATATGGAGCCGAGTAATGGGCTACCACCGCCCCGTCGAGGGCTTTAACATAGGCAAAAAAGGCGAGCATAAGGAGAGAATATTTTTTGAGGAAAATTTTAACGCGTCAGAGAAAAGCGTTAAAAATTTGAAAAATAATTAACACAAGGAGCGAAAAATGGCAAATTTTAACGAAGCTTTTTTAATTTTAATGAGACTTGAATTCTCTAAACCCGAGAACGCGCTAGATAAAAACCCAACAGAAAAGAGTTGGACGTTTATGGGAATATACCAAGATGCCCACCCGCACTGGGCTGGCTGGGACGAGATACTAGGCGCAGTGGCTCTTGGCGGGGATACCAGGAAAATATCGCGCGCGTTATACGCTAGCGAGAATTTGCGTGCACAGGTGCGAGCATTCTACAAAGAGGCGTATTGGGATAGGATGAGGCTTGACGAAATTTCAAGCCAAATCAAAGCCAATGAGATGTTTATTTTTGGCGTCAATGTCGGCGTTAAACCTGCCGTGAGAGTTGCGCAGCAGTTGGTAGGCGTAGTAAATGACGGCATAGTAGGCGACCAGACGTTAGCGGCGATAAACCGATACGACGAGGAGCGATTTGACAAGCAATTCGATCGCGCCGAGCTTGAATATTACAATCGTCTGATCGAGAAAAATCCGAAATTTAGGATTTACGCCAACGGCTGGAGAAATAGAGCTTTGGCGGTGTAGGCCTAACAAAATCAACAAGTGTATAACAAACTGTATAACAAATCTGCTTAAAGTGCCGTATTTTGGGGGTTTAAAGGGGGTTTAATGGTTACCCTGAAA
>NZ_AMZQ01000022.1 GCF_000313615.1 Campylobacter showae CSUNSWCD
AAGGGGTGCGATCGCGCTGTCGCGCCGCACGTTTTTTAAATTTGCGTTTTTGTGGAGTGGATCTAGGCGAGTAAAAATTTGAAGTTAAATTTGCAAATTTGGCTTCAAATTTGAACGTAAAAAGATAAGGCGAAGTATCGTGAGATGATTTTTCGAGTTTTGAAGCAAAATTGAGCGTGCGCTAGACATATAGCCTGCGGAGCAAAAATTTTGCGAAATCTCGGAAAAGCGCTCGCGAGACAAGCCGCTTTTAAATTTTAACAGCCAAACTCACGCTAAATATCCCATCCCCATCTATCCATTCACGCACCTTTTTAAAGCCTGCCTTTTCCACGAGCTGATCCATCTCGGCCTGGCTACGGCGGCGCATGATCCACGCAGCGCCCTGCCTGTGGCTAGATAGAGCGCGCGCGATCATCTCGAGCTGTGGGTGCCACGGCTGGTTGGTGTAGATGAGGTAGCCGCCGCTTTTTACGCTGCTTGAAAAGCCTTGTAGCGCGGTGCGCACGACCGAGTTATCGGGGAAAAGCTCAAACAGCCCCGACACGACGCCTAGCGTATATGCGCCCTGCAGACCCTCGTAGCTAACAGCTTCGAACGCATTTGCCTGCGTAAAGCTCGCGACGTCCTGCAGCCCGCGCTCTTTTATCATTTCGCTGCCGGCTTTTACGTTTATGTCGCTGTAGTCGCGTAGCGTTATGCGCTCAAATTTATGCCCCTGCGCGGCGTCTAGTATATATCTGCCGTGCCCCGAGGCGATGTCGAGCAGTCGTAGCGGCTCGCCTCGCTCCTGCAGCTTTGCTACGGCCTGATCGATCGCTAGTTTGATATTTCGTTTGCGCTCTCTGATGCCGCGCCAGCCGATCGCGTTTAGGTAAAATTTGTCGATAAATTTAAAAAATTTATTCGCCCCTTGCGGCTCGTTTCGGTAGACGTAGTCAAGCGTACTGCCGCTATCGTAGCCGGTATTTTCGCCGATCTTTAGTCCGCCGACCCACGGCGAGAGCGCCTGCATACCAAACCTTTGAAACTTAAACATCAAATTTTTCGGGCTAAATCTCGGCAGCGGCGTAGCTAGCCTATCGGCCTCCTCGCGGCTAAAGCCGTATTCGTCCGCGTGCGTGCAGTCCACCTCGCTAAAAGGCGCGCTAAAGCGCTCGCCGACGAACTCGCGAATGATCTCAAACGCCCTCTCCCGCTCGCTCTCGCCCAGCGTATCGTGATAAAATCCCTCTAAAATCTCGCGCCTTTTTACCCGCGCGCCAAGAGCGTTGTAAAACTCGTGCTGCGGGGCGTGCTCCACGACCCAGTCATCGCCCGAGATCAGCAGTAGCGTAGGCGTCGTGATCGCGGCGGCGTCCGAAACCACGCGCTGCGCCGCCTCGTAAAGCCCAAGCAGTATGCGCACCGAGATCGCGCGAGTGATGAGCGAGTCGGCGTCGTAGCTAGCCTGGCGCTCCTTGTCGTGCGTGAGATAGTGAGCTTTGACGTAGCTATTTACGAAAAAATTTCCATGGGCGCAGTAGAGCGCCTTTAATCCCGCCCTAGCAAACGGTACGTAAAGCTTCACGCTAAACGCCGGACTAGCCAGCACCGCGCAGCGAACGCGCACAGCGTAGTCGTGTAGCCACGCCGAGACCAGCACCGCGCCCACGCTCTGGGCTATCACGGCTAGATTTCGCGTATCAAAGCCAAATCTCTGCTCGATGTGCGCCACAAACTCGTCCACGTCGGCGATGAGGCGGCCGATACTCGGCGCATCGCCCCGCTCGCCCTCGCTCCTGCCGTGTCCGCGCTGATCCCAGGCAAAATAGCTAAAACTCTCATCCGCTAGTCCGTCCGCCACGTGCGTCGTCCTGCCCGAGTGCTCGTGTCCGCGGTGAAATATCGCTACGGCTTTGGCGTTTGGCGCGGCTTTAAATTTGAGATTTTGCTCGGCGTTTTCGCTCGGCGTCTCGCTCAAATTTGACGCGCCGCATTTGCTAGCTTCGCTTAAATTCGAGTCCGAGTTTTCGTCGCCGTTTAGTAAATTTTGCTCGTCCGATTTACCTTCGCCGTTTAAGCCTGGCTCCGCATTTTCATCAGCGCCGCCTGCTTGCTCGATAGTCAAATTTGACGTTTCGTTTGCGGCCTCAGCGCTCAAATTTGACCCGCCAAATTTACCGTCCTCGCTCAAATTTACTTCATTTGCACCCGGGTTTTCGCACGCTACGTCCGCAGCCAGGCGGTATCTGTAAAATATCCTCGCCCCGTCGCTCGTTATAAAATAGCTCTCTTTAAACTCCATTTTTTGCCTTTCTTACTTAAATTTATCGGTTTTTACGCTTATTTTATCCTAAAATGCCCCGTTATCTCGTACTCGTTTAGCACGTCCTCTTCCTGCGCGCCAAGCCCGATATTGTGGATCACGAGCGGGGTTTTGCCGTCCGCAAATTTATCCGAAACTATGCCGATATGCGGCCTGCCGTTATCCAGCCGCCACGTCACGATATCGCCGGCTTTAAACTCGTCCTTTGTCTCGTAGCCCTTGCGTTTTAGATAGGTTGCGATGTTTGGTACGCGGCGATGATCGATATTTTTGTCGGTCTTTTTCGCGCCCCAGTTTTTTGGATAGGCGCTAAAATTTGCGCTCATATCCTCGTGGATGAGCCGCTGCAGATCGATATCCTGTCCGCGCAGTGCTCTAACGACGACGTCGGTGCAAACGCCTTTTATCATATCCACATCGCCCATCGGGTACTCAAGCCTAGAGTACGAAGGATCGTAAAATAGCGTCTGTCCGATCTGTGCTCTAGCATCTTGCACAAGTTTCCCAGCCGAAAATGCAAAGGCTAAATTTGCCGCGAGCGCTAAAAGTAAAATTTTGCTACCGATTTTCATAAAAACCTCACGCGTAAAAGTATCTAACTATGTGAAAAAATATCGGCGCGGCAAAGCACAGCGAGTCCATACGATCAAGCATCCCGCCGTGCCCGCTGATCATGTAGCCCCAGTCCTTGACGCCCAGATCACGCTTGATCGCCGACATAACAAGCCCTCCTAAAAAGCCCATCATACAAACGGCAAGCCCGATGAAAAACGCCCCTACCGCGCCAAAAGGCGTGAGATGATGCAGGCACGCAGCCAGCGCGCTAGCGCTAAGAACCCCGCCCGCAAAGCCGACCACCGTTTTAGACGGGCTGATGCTAGGAGCAATCTTGCGCTTGCCAAAAAGCTTGCCCCAGATATACTGCAGCACGTCGCTAGCCTGCACGACTATGATCAAAAACAGCATCAGCTCCATACTGTTACCGCGCTCAAGATCCAGCAAAAGAAGTGCGGGGATATGCGAGATACAAAACACGCAGATCATCAGCGCCCACTGGATCTTCGTCGAGCGCTCTAAAAAATAGGCCGCATCGCCGCAAATAGCCGCCAAAATCGGCAAAAATAAAAATCCGTAAACCGGGATAAATATCATCGCCATAGCGTACCAGTCGGCATAGATAAAGATATACTGCATGGGCAAAATCACGTAAAAGCACGCCACGAGAGCGATATGATCGCCTCTGCGGATGTAGATGAGCGATAAAAACTCGCGCAATGCGGCAAAAGATACGAGCAAAAATAAAAATATCACGGCGTTTTTGCCCAGATAAGTAAACGCAAAAATGACCAAAATCATCGCCCACCAGGCGTTTATGCGTGAGGTCAAATTTGCGATGGTTTTGTTCTCGGCGCCAAATTTGGCCTTTAATATAAAAGCCACGACGCTAGAGACGACAAGCACCGCGATGAGTCCTAAAAATAGATTTAATATATGATTTTGCGGGTTCATTTTAGGGCCTTTTGGTTAAATTTGAAGCTAAATTTGACGCCTACGTCGGAGCTCTCCGAGCGAGTCAAATTTGCGAGCGTTTGGTTTGCCGCGCGGACGGCTTGATTGGTTAAATTTTTTACGCGGTTTAAATTTGCGTTTGGGTCAAATTTGATTTGCGGCAAGGCTGGCGTTTTGATCGCCGTTTCGTGCTCAAATTTGACGTTTTTGGCTGCTGCTTTAAAAGGCTCGCCGTCAAATTTGCCGTAAAAATCGGTCGCAAATTTTCCCTTTTCATTTGATGGGCTTACGGGGCTTAAATTTACCGCTCTCGCCAAAGCCGCCAAATCAAGCTTTAGTTCTATCATTTTGCGTCTCGCTCATCGCTAGCAGCGCGTCTTGCGCCTTTTGTAAAAACTCGCCCTTGTTCTCGCCGCCGTAAAATATCTCCTCGCCCACTATCAGCTCGCAAAGCAGCGGAATAGGCATGAAAAAGCCCTTAGGCAGGACGTTTCGCGCGTTTTTGATCCATACGGGCACGAGCGGGACGTCGGGGCACTGCTGCGCCAGGCGGAAAATCCCGCTTTTAAACGGCTGCAACGCTAGGTCGTCGTTCATCTTGCGCGCGCCTTCGGGAAAGATGATGAGAGAGTGCGTCTGCAGCGCGTCGCTCATTTGTGCTAGCGCTTCCAGCGGATCTTTGCGGCGACTGATTAGAACCATATTAAACACGTTTTTAGCAAGAAATCTGCGCACGGACCCGCTCTCCCAGTACTCCGCCGCCGCGACGGGGCGCACGCGCTTTCTCACGCGGTAGGGTAGCGAGACGAAAATCAGCAAAAAATCGCCGTGGCTGGCGTGATTTGCATAGTAAATTTTAGTGCCCTCGCCGATGTTTAAAAGCTCCTGCGGCGGCCGTACGCCCGTGATAAATATCGTGATACGGCAAAGGATAAAATCAAGCGCGGCCGCTAAAAACTCTTTCATATTTTTCCTTTTTATTTTTAAATTTGCCTTGTTTGCCCGTCAAATTTGACGAGCGACGCAGATTTGCAGTAACGCTTGCCCGCGAACGAAGTAGATTTTGGAACTATAAATTTTAACTCGCAAGCGCTCATGGCACTCCAAATGATTAGATTTAGCGCAACCTGGGCCGATCTTGGCTGCGACTCTATCTTACCGCCCGCAAAACCGCTTTGCTGGTTTTAGTAAAATATGATGAAATTCTTTTATATATTTGCCGTTATTATACCTAAAATCGCGCTTTTTAAGCCAAGCAAGAGATTTTCTCTTTGTCTGCGTGCTTTAGTCTAGATTGTTTTGCGCAGCAGTGAGCCTTAACTCCATAATGAACTAATCTGCCGCGCTTTAGTTAAGAATTCTAAAAACTCGGTCAAATTTGAGTATCAACCGTACTGTCGTAAGAAATTAAATTCTCATTTTACAAATAAATTTGATAAAATTTAGCCGTTTCTTGACGGCGATCAAGTCGTTATTATAAATAAAATCTTAAAATCTGCAACTAATTTTTTATAAAGGATTTTCTATGAGTTACAATCAAGAGATGTTCTGTCATCAGTGCCAAATGAGCGCGCCGGAGGGCTGCGGCGCCAAAGGCCAAGACCGCGGCACCTGCGGTAAAACCTCCACGCTGGCGTTACTTCAAGACGCTATGGTTTTCGGACTTAAGGGCCTTAGCGCCTACCGCCACCACGCGCACGAGCTCGGCGCCGATACTAGCGCGGTCGATACCGTTATGGCGGACACGCTGTATTTTACGCTGACGAATTCAAATTTTAACTTTGACGAGCATATCGCGCAGCTGATGGCCGTCGGAAGCGCGGGCGTGCAGATGATGGATATTTTAAGCGAGGCGCATACCGCAAAATTCGGCGTACCGACCCCGGTTAAAGTTAGCCAAAACAAAGTCGAGGGCAAAGCGATTTTGGTTAGCGGCCACAACCTGCACGCTCTTGAGGCGCTACTAAAGGCGACCGAGGGCAAGGGCATCAATATCTACACCCACTCCGAGATGCTTCCTGCGCACGGTTATCCGGAGCTTCGCAAGTATCCGCACCTAAAGGGCAACGTCGGCAAGGCGTGGTTCGATCAGACCAAGCTTTTCAACGAATTTAAAGGCGCGATTTTGATGACCACCAACTGCATCGTGCCGCTTCGCTCATCCTGTAGCTACGCAGATAGGCTCTTTGGCTACTCTATCGCGGGCACCGACGGCATCAAACATATCCAAAACGACGATTTTACGCCGCTCATCGAGTGTGCGCTTGCATGCGGCGACGTGAGCATGGATAGCGACGAGAGCTTGGTGACGGGCGGACACTACAAGACGATTTTAAGCCTCGCGCCACAAATTTTAGACGCGATCAAGTCGGGCAAAATCCGCCGCTTTTTCGTTATCGCAGGCTGCGACGCGCCTGGCAAGGGACGCGAGTATTACCGCGAGCTAGCGCTCAGCCTGCCGAATGATTGCGTGATTTTGACCTCCAGCTGCGGCAAATTCCGCTTCAACGACGTGGATTTTGGAAACGTGCCCGGCACCGAGCTTCCGCGTTATATCGATCTAGGCCAGTGCAACGACAGCAACGGCGCGGTCAAGATTGCCTTGGCGCTTAGCGAGGCTACTGGCATCGCCGTAAACGACCTGCCGATCTCGATCGTGCTGATGTGGATGGAGCAAAAGGCGGTCATCATACTGCTTGCGCTATTTAGCCTGGGCGTTAAGAATATCAATGTGGGCCCTACGGTACCTGAGTTTTTCAACGACGAAATTTTGGGCTTTTTGGTGCAGAATTTCGGTCTTCGCCTAATCAGCGGCGACGCGCAGGCGGATCTGAAATACTTCCTGGGCGAATAACCGTCGCTTGGGCAATCTTTATGGGCACGTGAACGCCGCATAAAACAGCGCGCAGAATTTCT
>NZ_AMZQ01000023.1 GCF_000313615.1 Campylobacter showae CSUNSWCD
ACTCCACAAAAACGCAAATTTAAAAAACGTGCGGCGCGACAGCGCGATCGCACCCCTTGAACGTGCAGTGGGGTTGGAGAGGGCTTGGGAGAGGGTCTGCCTTCGGCAGTTGCGAGTGCGTAGCACGACGCAAAGGAAGGCGACGCTCTACTTCGCTTTGCTCGTAGCTGCAAGCAGACCGTAAGTAGAACCCCTTCCTCTCCCGAAGAAAAGAGAAAGGTGGATACAAAAGGGAGCTCTTTTGCTTCGGCTTTGCCTCGCCTT